>NZ_JBNNJZ010000240.1:0-11881 GCF_050270335.1 Streptomyces sp. NPDC059900 | reverse complement strand
GGCGCCCGGGGGGCGTCCCCGTTGTTTGTCCTCTCCCCCGAGCTGGGCGCGCGGCGCCGGGGGGCGCCCCCCCCCCCCAAGTCTGTAGCCCGCGGCAGGCGCCCGCGGGCCCGGTGTCAGCGCGATTCGGCCCCCCGGCCAGGGCATGGCACGATGCGTTCATGTCCTCCGCACTGACCGATCTCTGCCGCCTTCCGATCGTGCAGGCCCCCATGGCGGGCGGCGCTTCCTGCCCCCAGCTCGCCGCGGCCGTCTGCGAGGCCGGAGGGCTCGGCTTCCTCGCCGCCGGGTACAAAACCGCCGACGGGATGTACCAGGAGATCAAACAGTTGCGCGGGCTCACGAGCCGCCCGTTCGGCGTGAACCTCTTCATGCCGCAGCCCGAGTACGCCGACGCCGCTGCCGTCGAGGTCTACCGCAACCAGCTCGCCGGTGAGGCCTCCTGGTACGAGACACAGCTCGGCGACCCGGACAGCGGCCGCGACGACGGCTATGACGCCAAGCTCGCGATCCTCGTCGAAGACCCGGTGCCGCTGGTGTCGTTCACCTTCGGCTGCCCCACCCGCGACGTCTTCGACGCCTTCGCCCGCGTCGGCACGATCACCGTCGTCACCGTCACCACGCCCGAAGAGGCCCAGACCGCCCAGTGGTCCGGCGCCGACGCCGTGTGCGTCCAGGGCATCGAGGCGGGCGGCCACCAGGGCACGCACCGCGACAACCCCGAGACGGACGGTGCCGGACTCGGTCTGCTCTCGCTCATCGCGCAGGTGCGCGAGACCGTGCAGATCCCGATCGTCGCGGCCGGCGGCCTGATGCGCGGCTCGCAGATCGCCGCGGTCCTCGCGGCGGGCGCCGACGCCGCGCAGCTCGGCACGGCCTTCCTGGTCTGCCCCGAGTCGGGCGCCAACGCCCTGCACAAGCAGGCCATGACCAACCCGCTGTTCACCAGGACCGAACTGACCCGCGCCTTCTCCGGCCGCCCCGCGCGCGGCCTGGTCAACCGCTTCATGCGCGAGCACGGCCCGTACGCCCCCGCCGCCTACCCCCAGATCCACCACCTGACCAGCGGCCTGCGCAAGGCCGCCGCCAAGGCCGGTGACGCGCAGGGCATGGCGCTGTGGGCGGGGCAGGGACACCGCATGTCGCGCGATCTGGCGGCCGGGCAGCTGGTGGAGGTCCTGGCGGCCGAACTGGCCGAGGCGCAGGCCGCGTCGGCGGTCGACGGACAGCAGGGCGACCAGCCCGGCGGCGAGGCATGACCGCGCCCGTCTTCGTCGTCGAGACCTTCGAGAACGCCGGCGCGGGCGGCGACGGACACTACGTGCTCGACGGCCCCGAAGGGCGGCACGCCGTTTCCGTGAAGCGGCTGCACGCCGGTGAGGACGTCGTCCTGACCGACGGTGCGGGCCGCTGGGCCGACTGCGTGGTCACCGGAACAGAGGGCAAGGACCGGCTGATCGTGCGGATGGACTCCGTACGGGAAGAGGCGCCGGAGGAGCCCCGGATCACCGTCGTGCAGGCGCTGCCCAAGGGCGATCGCGGTGAAGTCGCCGTCGAGACCATGACGGAGACCGGCGTCGACAGGGTCGTGCCCTGGTCCGCGTCCCGCTGCATCACGCAGTGGAAGGGCGAGCGCGGGCTCAAGGCGCTCGGCAAGTGGCGCGCGACGGCACGTGAGGCGGGCAAGCAGTCCCGCCGGGTGCGTTTCCCCGAGGTCGCCGATGCCGCGTCGACCAAGCAGGTGGCGGCGCTGCTCGCCGGGGCCGATTTCGCCGCGGTCCTGCACGAGGAGGGCAGCGAGCCGCTGGCCGCCGCGGAGCTTCCGGCCACGGGGCACATCGTCCTGGTGGTCGGCCCCGAGGGCGGCGTGTCGCCGGACGAGCTCGCGGCGTTCGCCGAGGCGGGCGCGAAGCCGTACCGCCTGGGGCGTAGCGTGTTGCGAACATCGACCGCGGGGACGGCGGCGGCCGCCCTGCTCCTCGGGCGAACGGGCCGCTGGTCCTGAACCGCCGCCTGATCCTGAACTGCCGCTCAGGGTAAGGGAGATATCGTGGAACTCGCCCAAGTGCGCCTGCTCGTATCGGACTTCGCGTCCTGTTATCGCTTCTACGCCGACATCCTGGGCCTCAAGCCCCAGTCGGGGGCGAGCGAAGGGCCGTACGAGAAGTTCAGTCCGGCGATCGGCTCCGCGGGGATCGCTCTCCAGGACCGCTCGGCGATGGCGGAGCTCCTCGACGAGCTGGACGAGCCCGCGACCGGCCACCGCTCACTGGTGGTGCTGCGGGTCGACGACCTCGACGCGTACTGTGAGCGGATCGCCGGGCGCGGCGGAGTCGTCGTCCACGGACCCGCGCCGCTGACGGAGCGCATGCGCGTCGCCCATCTCAGGGACCCGGAAGGGAACTTGGTGGAGTTGCAGGAGTGGCTGCTGCTGCGCGGCTGAGGGTGCCGTTCAGGAGTGGCCGGCCGTCCAGCTCGCGAACCGGGTTCGTAGAGGTTGAGCCACTTCCGGTCGTCGCTGTCGGTCATTCCACGAGCGAACCGCGCTGCCGGGAATCCTCGGCGATCACGTGCCCGGGGCCCGCGCCGAAGGCGATCGCCGTGCGGAATCGGCTGGCCTCGCCGTACACGGACAGGACATGACGGCAGTCGGCGCCGCCCGAGCCTGCGGTGTTGTTACGTCATTTTCCCCGGAGCTTCCGCGTCCGCCGGTGTCCGAAGCCGTCCGGAGTGGACGCAAAGGGGACTATCGTCAGGCGGCGCGCAGTGGCACTCTGCCGCCTATGGGGGCATTGAGGCGCATACGTGATCGTGCGGCGGTCGTAGGCGGTCGGCGCGGGCGGGTGCTGTACGCCGTCGGGTTCGCGGGGGCGGCGGTGATCGGCGTCGCCGCGTGCGATCCGGTCGACGGGTCCACGAACACCGCGGCCGTCGCCATCACCACCGACGAGATGGCCACGAAGGAGCTGGAGCGCCAGCACCTCGATGTGCTGTGGATCAGCTGTACGGCCCGCTTCAAGGACCGGGTGACGCCCTCCAGCGGCGATCCGCAGGAGAAGGCCGACGTCGACGTCGACTGCCAGGGGCAGGCCAGAAATGGCAAAGGGTCGAACGACACCAGCAACATCACCGTCACGGGCGTGGTGTGGTCCGTCGTCGACGGGCACTGCGTGCGCGGCAGCCTGACCGCCAAGGTCGACGGCAAGCAGTGGTTCCACGTGGACGTGCTCGGCGACTGCGAGGGCGGTGACGACGGGAGCGACGACGGCAACTGGGACGACGGGAACGACAACGGCGACGACCACGACGGCGACAAGCCGGACGAGCCGGACCAGCCGCCCGCGGCGACCGTCACGGTGACCGCCACGCTGCCGCCGACGCCGGATCCGACGTGCTCGTGCTTCAAGGGCAAGTGATCCCGGCCGACTTGAACCGCGTGCGCAGGCAAGTGATCCAAAACGCTGTCCGGCCCCGCCGTGGCTGCTTAGGCTGGTTTTGTGACAGTGACTGGGCACTCTGCGTATCTCCGGTATCCGCATCTGCGCGGCGAGTTGGTCGCCTTCACCGCTGAGGACGACGTCTGGCTCGCGCCTCTGGACGGCGGCCGGGCATGGCGCGTCAGCGCCGACAACATGCCCGTGAACCACCCCCGCATCTCCCCGGACGGGACGACCGTCGCCTGGACGTCCACCCGCGACGGCGCCCCCGAGGTGCATGTCGCGCCGGTCGACGGCGGATCCTCCACGAGGCTGACGTATTGGGGCAGCGCCCGTACGGGAGTGCGGGGCTGGACCCCGGACGGGCGGGTCCTCGCGGTCAGTACGCACGGCCAGGCCTCGCTGCGCCGCAGCTGGGCGCGGGCCGTCCCGCTGGACGGCGGGCCCGCGGACACCCTGCCGTACGGCCTCGTGGGCGATGTCGCGCACGGCCCCGAAGAGGGCCGGGCCCTGCTGCTCTCCGCGCCGATGGGGCGCGAGGCTGCCTGGTGGAAGCGGTACCGCGGCGGCACGGCGGGCAAGCTGTGGATCCGGCGTGGCGGCGCCGAGGGCGGCGGCGAGGACCGCTTCGTGCGCGTGCACGAAGAGCTCGACGGGAACATCGAGTACCCGCTGTGGGTGGGCGAGCGCATCGCCTTCCTCTCCGACCACGAAGGTGTCGGCGCTCTCTACTCCTCGCTCGCGGACGGCTCCGATCTGCGCCGGCACACCGGCATCGACGGCTTCTACGCCCGGCACGCCGCCACCGACGGCACCCGCGTCGTGTACGCGTCGGCGGGTGAACTCTGGCTCCTGGACGACCTGTCGGAAGCCGAGCCGCGCCGCCTCGACGTCCGCCTCGGCGGCCAGCGCACCGACCTCCAGCCGTTCCCCGTGAGCGCGGCGCGCTGGTTCGGTGCCGCGACCCCCGACCACACGGGGCGGGGCAGCGCCGTCTCCGTGCGCGGCGGCGTGCACTGGGTGACCCACCGCGAGGGGCCCGCCCGCGCGCTCGCCGTCGAGCACGGGGTGCGCGCACGGCTGCCGCGGACCTTCCGTGTCGACGGCGAGGAACACGTCGTCTGGGTGACGGACGCGGAGGGCGACGACGCGCTCCAGTTCGCGCCCGCCACCGGGCTCGCACCGGGCGCCACCCCGCGCAGGATCGCCGCCGGGCAGCTCGGCCGGGTGCTCGGGCTCGCCATGGCGCCGGACGGCAGCCGGGCCGCCGTCGCCTCGCACGACGGGCGTGTACTGCTCGTGGAGCGGGAGAGCGGGGAGGTGCGCGAGGTCGACCGCGGGGAGCACGGGGACGCCGGAGGGCTCGTCTTCTCGCCGGACTCGGCCTGGCTCGCGTGGTCGCATCCGGGGCCGCGTCCGCTGCGGCAGCTGAAGCTGGCGAACACCGCCGATCTGTCGGTGTCCGAGGCGACCCCGCTGCGTTTTCGCGACTACGCGCCCGCGTTCACCCTCGACGGCAAGCACCTGGCGTTCCTGTCGGCGCGCGCCTTCGACCCCGTCTACGACGAGCACGTATTCGACCTGGCCTTCGTCGGCGGATCGCGGCCCTATCTCATCACCCTTGCCGCCACCACGCCCTCGCCCTTCGGGCCGCAGCGGCACGGGCGGCCCTTCGAGGCGCCCGACAAGGACGAGACCCCGGACAGCGAGGGCTCGCCCGTCACGCGCATCGACCTCGACGGGCTCGCCGACCGCATCGTGCCGTTCCCGGTCGAGGCCGCCCGCTACTCGACCCTGCGGGCGGCCAAGGACGGCGTCCTGTGGCTGCGGCATCCCGTGCGGGGCGTCCTCGGCGCGTCCAGGGCCAACCCGTCGGACCCCGATCCGCGGACCGAACTCGAACGGTACGACCTGGTGCAGCAGCACATCGAGGAGCTGGCCTCCGACGCCGACCACTTCTCCGTCAGCGGGGACGGCAAGCGGGTGCTGCTGTGGGCCGACGGCAAGCTGAAGGTCGTGCCGAGCGACCGGCGGGCCTCCGGAGAGGAGGGCTCCGACTCGAACATCAACGTCGACCTCACCCGGGTCAGGCAGACGGTCGATCCGGCCGCCGAGTGGCGCCAGATGTACGACGAGGCCGGGCGTCTCATGCGGGACAACTTCTGGCGGCCCGACCTGGGCGGCGTCGACTGGGACGGCGTACTGGACCGCTACCGCCCCGTGCTCGACCGGGTGGCCACGCACGACGATCTCGTGGACCTGCTGTGGGAGGTCGCCGGGGAGCTCGGCACCTCGCACGCGTACGTCATGGGGGGCGGGGCCTGGGGGAGTTCGTCCGTACGGCAGGGGCTGCTCGGCGCGGATGTCTCGCGGGGCGAGGACGGGGCGTGGCGGATCGACCGGATCCTGCCCTCCGAGACGTCGGACCCCGCCGCCCGCTCGCCGCTCGCCGCGCCCGGGGTCGCGGTCCGTGCCGGGGACGCGCTCCTGGCGATCGCGGGGCGGCCGGTGGATCCGGTGACGGGGCCCGGTCCCTTGCTGGTGGGTACGGCGGGCAAGCCGGTGGAACTGACGGTGTCGCCCGCGGGGGGAGGCGACCCCCGGCACGCGGTGGTGATCCCCGTCGACGACGAGGAGCCGCTGCGGTACCACGCCTGGGTCGCGGACCGGCGTGCCTACGTCCACGAGCGGTCCGGCGGACGGCTCGGCTATCTCCACGTGCCGGACATGCAGGCGCCCGGCTGGGCGCAGATCCACCGGGACCTGCGGGTGGAGGTGGCGCGGGACGGCCTCGTGGTGGACGTCCGGGAGAACCGCGGCGGACACACGTCCCAGCTGGTGGTGGAGAAGCTTGCCCGCAAGATCGTCGGCTGGGACCTGCCGCGCGGCGCGCAGCCCTACAGCTATCCGTCGGACGCGCCTCGCGGCCCCGTCGTCGCCGTCGCCAACGAATTCTCCGGTTCCGACGGGGACATCGTGAACGCGGCGATCAAGGCGCTGGGGATCGGTCCCGTGGTCGGTACGCGGACGTGGGGCGGCGTGATCGGCATCGACAGCCGCTACCGCCTGGTGGACGGCACGCTGGTGACGCAGCCCAAGTACGCCTTCTGGCTGGAGGGGTACGGGTGGGGCGTCGAGAACTACGGGGTCGACCCGGACGTGGAGGTATGGACGACCCCGGAGGACTACGCGGCGGGCCGCGACCCCCAACTGGACGAGGCGATCCGCCTGGCGCTGGCCGCGCTGGAGACCACCCCGCCCAAGACGGCACCGGAGCTGCCGGGGGACTGAGCGGCGGGTGAGGGCCGAGGGGCGGGCCGGGCGTGGGCGCAGCCCGGGTAGCATGCGGGGGACACTGAAGCAGCGAGGACCGGAGGCGCCGTATGGCGGGAGAACCGCAGGCAGACTGCCTGTTCTGCAAGATCGTCGCGGGTGACGTACCCGCCACCGTCGTCAGGGAGACGGACACGACCGTCGCCTTCCGGGACATCAACCCGCAGGCCCCCACCCACATTCTGGTCATCCCCAAGGTGCACCACCCGGACGCGGCCAGCCTCGCCGCCGCCGAACCGGCCATCGCCGCCGACGTCCTGCGCGAAGCCGGAGAGGTCGCCGCCGAGGAGAAGGCGGAGAGCTACCGCATCGTCTTCAACACCGGCGCCGGCGCGGGCCAGACCGTCTTCCACGCGCACGCCCACGTCCTGGGCGGACGCGGCCTCCAGTGGCCTCCGGGATAACGGGACAGCGGGATAACTCACCTTGTCCGTACGTGAATTGGTCGTCCTCGGCACCGCGAGCCAGGTACCGACCCGGCACCGCAACCACAACGGCTACGTCCTGCTCTGGGATGGGCAGGGCATCCTGTTCGACCCCGGCGAGGGCACGCAGCGCCAGATGCTGCGTGCCGGGGTCGCCGCACACGACCTGCACCGGATCTGCGTCACGCACTTCCACGGCGACCACTCGCTGGGGCTGCCCGGCGTCATCCAGCGGATCAACCTGGACCGCGTCCCGCACGACGTGACCGTGCACTTCCCGCAGTCCGGGCAGCACTTCTTCGACCGGCTGCGATACGCCACCGCCTACCGCGAGACCGTACGGCTCGTGGTGGAGCCCGTCGAAAAAGACGGCAGGCTGGCCGGCGGGCCCTCCTTCGCGCTCGATGCCGTCAAGCTGTCCCACCCCGTCGAATCCTTCGGCTACCGCATCACCGAGCCCGACGGCCGCCGCATACTCCCGGACCTGCTCGCCGAGCGCGGGATCTTCGGGCCGGACATCGGCCGCCTCCAGCGCGACGGCGTCCTGGGAGACGTCACGCTCGACGACGTCAGCGTCGTGCGGCGCGGACAGCGGTTCGCCTTCGTGATGGACACCCGGCTCTGCGACGGCGTCCACGCCCTCGCCGACGGCTGCGACATGCTCGTCATCGAGTCCACCTTCCTGAACGAGGACGAGCAACTCGCCGTCGATCACGGTCACCTGACCGTGGGGCAGGCCGCCCGGGTCGCCGTGGAATCCGGCGTCCGGCATCTCGTGCTGACCCACTTCAGCCAGCGCTACCCCGACCCCGGCGTATTCGAGCAGCAGGCCCGGGATGCGGGATTCGACGGTGAACTGACCGTCGCACAAGACCTGTTGCGTGTACCTCTGCCCAAGCGAACCACCTGAATGAGCCGCGCCATGCCCCTGCCCAAAGCCGAACTCCACCTCCACATCGAGGGCACGCTCGAGCCCGAGCTCGCCTTCGCCCTCGCCGCCCGCAACGGTGTCACCCTGCCGTACGCGGACACCGAAGAGCTGCGCAAGGCCTACCTCTTCGACGACCTCCAGTCCTTCCTCGATCTGTACTACGGGCTGATGGCCGTGCTGCTCACCGAGGAGGACTTCGAGGAGCTCGCCGACGCCTATCTGGCGCGCGCCGCCGGGCAGGGCGTGCGACACGCCGAGATCTTCTTCGACCCGCAGGCCCACATGGCCCGAGGCGTCGGCATCGGCACCGTGATCGAAGGGCTCGGGCGCGCCCTGGACCGGAGCGAGGAGCGGCACGGCATCTCGACCCGGCTCATCATGTGCTTCCTGCGGGACCAGTCCGCCGAGTCGGCCCTGGAGACCCTGGAGGCCGCGAAGCCGTACCTGCACCGGATCATCGGCGTCGGGCTCGACTCCGCCGAGGTCGGCCACCCGCCCGCCAAGTTCCGCGAGGTGTACGAGGCAGCCGCCGCGCTCGGCCTGCGCCGGGTCGCGCACGCCGGCGAGGAGGGGCCGCCCGCGTACATCACGGAGGCCCTGGACGTCCTGGGCGTCGAGCGCATCGACCACGGGCTGCGCTGCATGGAGGACCCGGAGCTGGTGGAGCGGCTCGTGAGCGAGCGGATGCCGCTCACGCTGTGCCCGCTGTCCAACGTCCGGCTGCGCGCCATCGACGTACTCGAAGAGCATCCCCTCGCGCGGATGATGGACGCCGGGCTGCTGTGCACGGTCAACTCCGACGACCCCGCGTACTTCGGCGGCTATGTCGACGACACCTTCCACGCCGTACGGGAAGCCCTCGGGCTCGACCAGGAGCGGCTGCGGGAGCTCGCCAGGAACTCGTTCGAGGCGTCCTTCCTCGACGGGAGCGCGCAGGACGAGGAGCTGCGGGCGCGGTACCTCGCCGAGGTCGCGGAATATTCGTTCGACTGATCGCGGAGGGCGGAGTTACCGTCCGCCCATGGACTCCTTCATCCAGCTCTACGGCTGACACGGCCCTCATAGGCCCGAGCGCCCCCGCCGACCGGCGGCCGCGGCGCCGGGCCGCCGTGTCCTGATCCGTGGCAGTTGAATCGAATCACACGAAGGAATCCCATCCATGCATCGTCGAACCTCCCGTCGCCGTGCCCACATCGCCATGGTCGGCGTCCCGATGGTCAGCCATGTGCTGCCCTCGCTGGAGATCATCCGTGAGCTGGTGGCGCGCGGTCACCGGGTGACGTACGCGAACGACCCGGCGACCCGCGGCCTCATCGAGCCCACCGGCGCCGAACTCGTCCCGTGCACATCGGGGTTGCCGTTCAAGGACAACGTCTGGCCCGAGGACCCGATCGCCGCGAGCGGTCTTTTCCTGGACGACGCGATGTCGGTGCTTCCGCAATTGCGTTCGTTCTACGACGAGGACCCCGCCGATCTGTATCTGTACGACATCGGGGCGTACGTCGCCCGTGCACTCGCCGAAGGGCAGCAGCGGCCGTTCATGCAGCTCTCGCCGACCTTCGTGGCCTGGGAGGGGTATCAGGAGGAGGTCGGTGCGCACCTCCGGCAGCTTCCGGGGGCCGACGATCTGGAAGCGCGGTTCGGGGAGTGGCTCGCGCGGTGCGGGGCCACGACCCTGGACGTCGCCGCCTTCTCGGGCACGCCCGGGCGTGCCGTCGCGATGATCCCGCGGGCCATGCAGCTCTCCGCCGACCGCGTCGATCCTCAGCGGGTCGACTTCGTCGGGCCCTGCTTCGGGGACCGGGCGGACCGGGCGGGGCAGGGGGAGTGGCGGCGGCCCGAGGGGGCCGGGAAGGTGCTGCTCGTTTCGCTCGGGTCCTCCTACACGCAGCAGCCCGGGTTCTACCGGCAGTGCGTGGGGGCCTTCGGGGGGCTTGAGGGGTGGCACGTGGTGCTTCAGATCGGCAAGCACGTGGATCCCGCGGAGCTCGGGGAGGTTCCGGGGAACGTGGAAGTGCGTTCGTGGGTGCCGCAGTTGGCGATTCTGGAGCAGGCCGATGCGTTCGTCACCCATGCGGGGATGGGGAGCAGTAGTGAGGGGCTGTTCTGCGGGGTGCCGATGATCGCCGTTCCTCAGGGGGCCGAGCAGCCGCTCAACGCTGACCGCTTGGTCGAGCTGGGGGTTGCGCGGCGGATCGATACCGCCGATGCGTCTGCCGGTGCCCTGCGGGCCGCTCTGCTTGAGCTGACGTCTGACCCTGACGTCGCGCTTCGGTCCGCTCGTCTCAAGGCGGAGGTACGGGCTGAAGGGGGTACCGCTCGGGCTGCCGATCTTGTTGAGGCGGAGCTCGGGGGGTAGCGGGTGAGGGGGGCCTCGGCGGACGTCATCACCGGCTTCGCCGAGTTCGTCCTCAAACGCCGGACGGGCTGACAACGCACCTCAAGTGCCGGACGGGCTCGACCCCGGCTCGACCGGCGTTCGCGCCCCACGGGGCTTCTTCCGTTACGTTGCCTGCATGGTCGTACCTCTCAAACCCAGCATCGACCCGCTCAAGGCAGCCCGCAGAGCAGGCGATCCGCCCTGTGACGTCTTCCTCACCGGCACGGTCTTCCTCGACATCATCTTCACCGGGCTCGATTCCGCGCCCGTGCGCGGGACCGAGTCCTGGGCACGCGGGATGGGGTCGAGTCCCGGTGGCGTGGCCAATATGGCGACGGCGCTCTCCCGGCTCGGGCTGCGCACCTCGCTCGCGGCGGCCTTCGGGGACGATCACTACGGGGAGTACTGCTGGGACGCCCTCGAACAGGGCGAGGGCATCGATCTCGTGACGTCACGCACCGTGCCCGGATGGCACTCCCCGGTGACCGTCTCCATGGCGTACGAGGGCGAGCGGACCATGGTCAGCCATGGGCACGAGCCGCCGCCTGACGCCGATTCCCCGGACGGCGGCGCCCCGGAATGCCCGCCACGCGCGCGTGCCGCCGTCGCCTCCCTGACGCCCGGCACGCGCGCGCCCTGGATCGCCGAGGCCGCGCGCACGGGCACGCGGATCTTCGCCGACGTCGGGTGGGACGACACCGGGCGCTGGGATCTGGCGGGGCTCGCGGACCTGGAGCACTGCGAGGCGTTCCTGCCGAACGCGGAGGAGGCCATGCGGTACACCGGGACCCAGTGCCCCAGGGCCGCCGCGCGGGCGCTGACCGAGCATGTGCCGCTCGCGGTGGTGACGCTGGGTGCGGACGGGGCGTACGCGGTGGACGGGCGGACCGGCGAGACCGCCGAGGTTCCGGCCATCGCGGTCGAGGCGCTCGATCCCACGGGGGCCGGTGATGTCTTCGTGGCGGGCTTCGTGACCGGCACCCTCGCCGGCTGGCCCCTGGCCGACCGGCTCGCCTTCGCGGGGCTCACGGCGGCGCTCTCGGTGCAGGAGTTCGGCGGGTCCCTGTCGGCACCCGGCTGGGCGGAGGTCGCCACGTGGTGGCGGACCGTGCGGGAGGTCGACGACCAGGACCCGGTGGCGCTGCGGCGCTACGGATTCCTGGAGGGGCTGCTTCCGGAGGCCACCCGTCCGTGGCCGCTGCGGCGGGCCGTGCCGACGATCGGGTTCAGATCGGCGTAACAGGCCGTACAGCTGTGCGTCACCGGAGTGAAAAAGCCCTACGGCGGTGTCAGTGGGGCGTCGTACTCTTGGCAGTGCAAGGCTGTCGAGCGGCCACCAAGCCCCGCATGAGGAGGATGAGCAGGCCATAGTCTG
>NZ_JBNNJZ010000239.1:0-11913 GCF_050270335.1 Streptomyces sp. NPDC059900 | reverse complement strand
CCCCTAAAGGGGCTCGCTCCCCGCCAGGGGCGCGGGGAACTGCGCGCGCAACCCATGGATGTCTGCGGACGGGGACGAGAGGTGTGGTGGGGTCTGAGGTCGTAGCCGCGGGGCAGGGGGAGTCCGGTTGAGGCCCCTGCCAAGGTGAGCGGCCGGGGTCGCCACCCCCCACAGGAGAGACCCCGGCCGTCACGCGGACGGACCGCACGCGGCCCGTATTCCCTTCAGCGCCGCGCGTGCGTTTTCTGTCACACCGCGTTCTGTCACGCGCTAGTTGCACGTTGTACCAAACATGGACGTGAGCCCACTTCAGCCCGTAGCGTGCTGCTTCGCGCCAGGCTGCGGGGGCAGGACCGCAACCGGTGTAGGCGCATAGGGAGTAGTTGTGCTGGGGGACGACGCGGAACTGACCGCCGCGGTGCTTGCGGCACAGGACGGGGACGAGACCGCGTTCCGGACTGTGTACCGCGCCGTGCACCCGCGGCTGCTGGGCTACGTGCGGACGCTGGTCGGAGACCCGGACGCGGAGGACGTCGCGTCCGAGGCCTGGCTGCAGATAGCCAGGGACCTCGACCGCTTCAGCGGCGACGCGGACCGGTTCCGCGGCTGGGCCGCGCGCATAGCGCGCAACCGCGCGCTCGACCACATCCGCATGCGCGGCCGCCGCCCGGCGATAGGCGGCGACGAGACCGAGCTCACCGGAAAGCCGGGCGACGCGGACACCGCGGACGAGGCGATGGAGTCCCTGGCCACCACGGACGCCCTCGCCCTGATAGCGCAGCTCCCGCAGGACCAGGCGGAAGCCGTCGTGCTCCGGGTGGTCGTCGGCCTGGACGCCAAGAGCGCGGCCCAGACCCTCGGCAAGCGCCCCGGCGCGGTCCGCACCGCCGCGCACCGCGGCCTGAAGCGGCTCGCGGAACTGCTCGGCGCGGACGACCCGCCGAGCGAGGGCCCGCCCCTCGACGCCGTACCGCCCCAGAGGGAGCGGCGAGGGCACGCGGTGTCACCTGCCGGTGTGACGCATTCGCGTGTCCGGGCGCAGAAGGACATGTGATGGCCGACGAGGATTACAGGTGGCTGGACCGCGACGCGGCGGAGCGTTTGCTGAGCGGCGAGCCCTTCGACGGCACCGAGCACGGCACCGCACACAGCAGTGATCACGGCACCGGGTCCCCCGACGCACGCGGCACCGGGTCCCCCGACGCACACGGCACCGGACCTGCCACCGCGCACCCCGCCGACCGTCACGCCCGAGAGCAGGCCGCACGCCTCGCCAAGGCCCTGGCCGCCCTGGCGCCCGACGAGCGCGCGGGCTCCGTCGTACCCGCCGACATTTCCGCCGAACTCCCTGGTGAGGCCGCCGCGCTGGCGGCATTCAGGGAGGCTCGCGGCCCGAAGGCACGGGTGACTTCTACGCGCGTGGGAGCGGGCGAGACAGTGCATATCGGGCGCCCGGCCGAGCCCCGGCGCCCCGCGCGCTGGGCCCGCCCCATGCGCTACGGCCTCGCCGCCGTCCTCGCCGGCTGCATGATCGGCGGGGTCGCCGTGGCGGCCGGCACCGGCGTCTTCCCCTCGCCGTTCGGCGACCGGGACAAGCCGGGCCCCGCGGCCTCCGCGTCGTCCGTCGCCTCGCCCGAGCCGCTCATGTCGCCCTCCGGCGGTCAGAGCAGCGCCCCGGACGTGGAGCCCGACGACGTGACCACCACCCCGGAAGAGCCGTCGACCGAGCCCGGGAGCAGCGCCCCGCCCCCGCAGGCCGAGGGCTCGTCGGGCGGCGCGTCCAAGGGCGGCGACGGCGCCACGAAGCCCGGCTCCGGAGATCCGCAGCACGAGAACGAGGCCGGGGGCTGGTACCGCAAGGTCGTCGAAGCCTGCCGCGACTACCGCAGCGGAGATCTCCAGGGCGAGAAGCGCCGCCGCCTGGAAGAGGCCGCCAAGGGGTCCCAGCGGGTCACCGAGTTCTGCGGCCGGGTCCTCGGCGGATCGGGCGGCGACCGCGAGCACGACGGCGGCGGCAACTACGGCGGCAGCGGCGGCGGCGGTGACGACGACGGCGGGAACGGCGGCGGTGACGACGACGGCGACAACGGCGACGGCGACGGCTCATGGGGCGGCGGCAACGACCACTGGGGCAACGGCGGCCTCGCCCCCGCCCCGCCCGTCAAGGGCCCTTCGGTGCCGCAGACACCCAACCCGAGCGCCTCGTACAGCGTCCGGCCCGTGCTGCCGGACAAGGCGTCCTAGCCGCTCACGGCCGGTCCCCGGCGAGGGTGCCTGAACGCGGTACTGGCTGGGTGTGACGTTTTTTGAAGCAGTGACGCAGTAAGAAGTGAGCCGACTGGTCATCGGCCCGCGCACGAGCCAGGGGTTCCCCCCGTACCTTTGGCTCCGTGCCACCAGCGTGGGCGGGAGACGTTCCCCCGATCCCGCCCACGCTGATTAATCCGGCCCTCGCCCCACTCCCGGGAGCCCGCCTCACTTGTAGACGACGACCTTGTCGCCCTTCCTGACCTCCGCGAACAGATTCGCGATCTTCTTCTCGTCGCGTACGTTCACACAGCCGTGCGAAGCGCCGGTGTAGCCGGTCGCCGCGAAGTCCGTCGAGTAGTGCACGGCTTGGCCGCCGCTGAAGAACATCGCGTACGGCATGGAGCTGTCGTACAGCGTCGAGACGTGGTGCCGGGACTTCCAGTAGACGGTGAAGGTGCCGTTGCGCGTGGGCGTGCCCTGCGAGCCGAAGCGCACATCCATCGTCGACATGACCTTGCCGTCGACCATCCAGGTCAGCGTGCGGCTCTCCTTGCTGATGCACAGGGCGCGGCCGGTCATGCAGTCCTTGGCGGGCTTGGACGGCGGGATGCCGCCCCCGGAGTACAGCTCGTACTTCGTCGGCTTGTCCGTCATGCCGAGCAGCCGCTGCCAGGTCACCGTGTCCGTCGTGCCCGTGCCGGGCAGCCCGCGCTTCTCCTGGAAGCCGTGGACCGCGGCGGCCGTGGACTTGTCGTACGTCCCCGTCGGGTCCGCGTAGATCCACTGGATCTGCCGCAGCCTGGCCTGCAGTTCCCGCACCTGGTCGCCGCGCTGGCCGGGCGCGAGCAGGGTCTTCGGGGCCGGCTTCGGGGCCGACGACTGCCCGGGCTTCCCGTCCGGCTCCCCGGACGGCGCATCGGAGCCGCCCGCATCGGAGCCGCCCGCACCAGAGCCGCCCGTGTCGGACCCGTCCTGCTCCGTCTTCGTGGGCGAGATCCGGACCGGTCCGTCCTGCCCGTTCGCACCGTCGGTCTGTGCCTTGCACCCGCCGACCAGAGCGACCGCGACCACGGCCCCCACGGCTATCGCACCTCTGTGCACAACGACTCCCGCCATTGCTCCGCTGCCCGACAGACTCGCCGGGAGTGTTCCCCGCGAGTGACCACCCCTGAACGTTGCCCCATGCTGGACTGGAACCGCCATACCGGACAGGTAACGGGACAGAAATCGGGACAGATACTCGGGACAGACATTCAGGACAGGCATACGGAGATGCATCTCCGGCAGGAGGCACAGAGCGATGGCGCGTGAGTCGGAGTCCGGGCTGCCCGTCGAGCCCGTGTACGGCCCCGGTGATCTCGACGGCTGGGATCCCGCGACGAAGCTGGGCGCCCCCGGCGCGTATCCGTACACCCGCGGTGTCTACCCGTCGATGTACACCGGCCGCCCCTGGACGATGCGCCAGTACGCCGGGTTCGGTACGGCCGTCGAGTCGAACGCCCGCTACAAACAGCTGATCGCCAACGGCACGACGGGCCTGTCCGTCGCCTTCGACCTGCCCACCCAGATGGGCCACGACAGCGACGCGCCGATCGCGTCCGGCGAGGTCGGCAAGGTCGGCGTCGCGATCGACTCGCTCGACGACATGCGGGTCCTGCTCGGCGGCATCCCGCTGGACCAGGTGTCCACGTCGATGACGATCAACGCTCCCGCCGCGCTGCTCCTGCTCCTGTACCAACTGGTCGCGGAGGAGCAGGGGATCGACGCCGGAGCGCTGACGGGCACGATCCAGAACGACGTGCTCAAGGAGTACATCGCGCGCGGCACGTACATCTTCCCGCCCAAGCCCTCCCTGCGGCTCATCGCGGACATCTTCAAGTACTGCCGTGCCGAGATCCCGAAGTGGAACACCATCTCGATCTCCGGCTATCACATGGCCGAGGCGGGCGCGACGCCCGCGCAGGAGATCGCCTTCACCCTCGCCGACGGCATCGAGTACGTGCGCACGGCGGTCGCGGCGGGCATGGACGTGGACGATTTCGCGCCCCGCCTGTCCTTCTTCTTCGTAGCGCGTACGACGCTCCTGGAGGAGGTCGCCAAGTTCCGCGCCGCGCGCCGGATCTGGGCCCGCGTGATGCGCGAGGAGTTCGGCGCGCAGAACCCCAAGTCCCTGATGCTGCGCTTCCACACGCAGACCGCCGGGGTCCAGCTCACCGCCCAGCAGCCCGAGGTGAACCTCGTCCGGGTCGCTGTCCAGGGCCTGGGCGCGGTGCTCGGCGGCACCCAGTCGTTGCACACGAACTCCTTCGACGAGGCGATCGCGCTGCCCACCGACAAGAGTGCGCGCCTGGCCCTGCGCACGCAGCAGGTCCTCGCCTACGAGACGGACGTGACGGCCACGGTCGATCCGTTCGCCGGGTCGTACGTCGTCGAGAAGATGACGGACGACATCGAGGCCGCGACCCTCGGACTCATGGAGCGCGTCGAGGACATGGGCGGCGCGGTGGCCGCCATCGAGCAGGGCTTCCAGAAGGCGGAGATCGAGCGCAGCGCCTACCGCATCGCGCAGGAGACCGACTCGGGCGAGCGGGTCGTGGTCGGCGTCAACCGCTACCAGCTGGACGAGGAAGACCCCTACGAACCCCTGCGCGTGGACCCCGCCATCGAGGCCCAGCAGGCGGCGCGCCTCGCGAAGCTGCGGGCGGAGCGGGACCAGGCGGCGGTGGACGCGGCGCTCTCGGCGCTCAAGGACGCGGCGAAGGGCGACGCCAATGTCCTCTACCCGATGAAGGACGCGCTGCGGGCGCGGGCGACGGTGGGCGAGGTGTGCGACGCGCTGCGGGAGGTGTGGGGGGCGTACGTGCCGACGGACGCGTTCTGACGGGGCGGGTGTCCTGTGAGACCTCGGTGTCCGCTGGGCGGACACCGCGTCCCTCATGTCGTACGCGCGTGCGACACTCCGCTCCATGCTGGGTGTCACCGATCTTCCGACCTATCTCGCGGGCCTCGCCCTGATCATTCTGCTTCCGGGGCCGAACTCGCTGTACGTGATCTCCGTCGCCGCGCGCCGCGGCGTACGTACCGGCTACAAGGCCGCGGCGGGCGTCTGGTGCGGTGACACCGTCCTGATGACGCTCTCGGCCGCCGGTGTGGCCTCGCTCCTCCAGGCCAACGCCATCCTCTTCGGGATCGTGAAGTACGCCGGTGCCGGCTATCTGACCTGGCTCGCGGTGGGAATGCTGCGGGCGGCGTGGGGCATGTGGCGCGCACGGCGCGAGCAGGCCGCGGAGCGGACGGAGAGCGCGCCGGAGGAGAAGGGCGAGCGGCCGTTCCGCAGGGCCCTGGTGATCAGCCTGCTCAATCCGAAGGCCATCCTCTTCTTCATCGCCTTCTTCGTGCAGTTCGTCGATCCGGGATACGCCTATCCCGCGCTCTCCTTCCTCGTGCTCGGTGTCCTCGCCCAGGTGGCGAGCGTCCTCTACCTCACCGCCCTGATATTCGGCGGCACGAAGCTGTCGGCCGCCTTCCGCCGCCGCAAGCGGCTCTCTGCGGGAGCCACCTCGGCGGCGGGCGCGCTGTTCCTCGGGTTCGCGGCGAAGCTCTCGCTCGCCAGCGGGTGAGTGATCGGGGGGGGCCGGCCTCAGTGGTGCCAGGCCGCCCCTCCCACGTTGTGGATCATGCGCTGGAGCACCTTGAGGGTGCGGACGTACTCCTCGTCCGATATGCCCTCGTGGATCTCCGCGCGGATCTTCTGCTGGCGCGCGGCGGTGTTGTCCCGGAGGCTGCGGCCCTCGTCGGTGATGCGCAGGCGGCCGGTGACGTCCTCGGTGAGCAGGGCGCGGTCGTGCAGGGCGCTGATGTCGTGGTGCAGGGCTCCGTCGCCGACGTTGAGGTAGCCGCGCAGGGTGCCGATCACGGCTTCCTTGTCACGGCCGTCCCCGGCGGCGATCTGGTTGAGGATCCACCACTGGGGCTGGGTGAGGCCCGCCTCGGCGAGCATGGTGCGGATGTGGTGCACGACGCTCTCGCCCGCGGCCGATGCCCAGTAGCCGATGGGCTGGTCGATGAGGTCTTCGTCGCTGTGGGAGTACGTGAAAGTGTCCATGCCCAGAACGTAGAACCTCAACTTTGATTGAGGTCAATGGCCGCCGTGGACGAGTGTGAAGTAATGCGCCAGGCCCGTCGCATCCTCGCCCGCCCAGCCCACGTACCCGTCGGGCCGCACCAGGAACAGCCCCTTGCCGTACGGCGCGTAGGCCTCGACGCGGTGTACGTGCACCAATTCCCCGTCCAGCGCCGGGATCTCCGCTTCCGTGCCCACCGCGAGCAGCGTGAAGTGCGGGCCCCTGAACAGGTCGAACAGCCTGCCCCCTGCGGCAACCGGCCCGTCCGGCGCGCGATCGCCCGCCCGCAGCGCCCCCTCCGGGAGGCCCGTACGGGTCTCCGCCGCGAGGGAACTGTCCCGGTAGCCCAGGCCCAGCTGACGCGTGGCGTCCCCGCGCCGCTCCTCGCCCCGGTGGACGCGGGTGGAAAGTCCCAGCATCCGCGCGGCGTTGGGCAGCCGCTCGGCCTCGTAGGTGTCGAGCAGGCCCGAAGGCGCGCCGCCCCGCAGAACCGCGCCCAGCTTCCAGCCCAGGTTGTACGCGTCCTGCACGCTGGTGTTCAGGCCCTGCCCGCCCGCCGGTGAGTGCACGTGCGCCGCGTCTCCGGCGAGGAAGACGCGCCCCTCGCGGAACCGGTCCGCCATCGCAGCGCGCGGCCGGAAGTCGGAGGCCCAGCGCACCTCGGTCACGTCGTCGGCGGCCAGATGCGTACGGGCGGCGACGACTTTGCGTACGCCTTCGAGCGAGGTGTCGGGGTCCGTGCCGTCCGTGAACTGGGCCGTCAGCTGGAAGTCCGCGGTGCCCGCGAGCGGGCAGATCGCCAGGAAGCCGCCGCCCTCGTCGGCGGGCGGGAACATGTGCCAGTTGTCGCGGTCCAGGGCGGGGATGCGGATGTCGGCGACCAGGACCGGGTTCGGGTCGACGGTCTCGCCCGTCATGCCGATGCCGAGCGCCGCCCGCACGGTCGAACGGCCGCCGTCCGCCGCCACGGCGTACGCGGCGCGGACGCTCCCGCCGTCCGCGAGCCGTGCGGTGACGCCCTCCTCGTCCTGCGTCAGCTCCGTCAGAGCGGCGCCGAACCGGACCTCCTCGCCGCCGAGTTCCTTGAGGCGGGCGTAGAGGATCTCCTGCGTGCGCCACTGGGGGACCATCAGCGGCCGGTTGTACGGGGCGTCCTGTGTCGGCTCCACTTCGTCGAACATCCGGTGCTCGCCCTGCCGCTCGCCGCCCTGCCAGATCATGCCGACGGGGTAGGTGCCGCCCGCCGCCTCGGCCGCCGCGATGATCCCGAGGTCGTCGAAGACCTCCTGGGTGCGGGGCTGGATGCCCTTGCCGCGGGAGCCGGGGAAGAGGCCGCCGGCCCGCTCCACGACCAGGGCGCGCACCCCGCGCCGTACGAGATCGCAGGCGAGGGTCAGTCCGGTGGGGCCCGCGCCCACGATCAGTACGTCGGCCACCACAAGGTCCGACTCGGACACGCTGTCCTTAACGCTGTTAAGTTCCATGCTCCAGAGCCTGCGCTTAACGGTGTTAAATTGTCAAGGTGGCTACGACACCCCTGGACCGCACCCGCGTGGCGGTCACCGCCCTGAAGCTCCTCAACGAGACGGGCCTCGACGGGCTCTCCCTGCGCGCCATCGCCAAGGAGCTGGACGTCAAGGCGCCCGCTCTGTACTGGCACTTCAAGGACAAGCAGGCGCTGCTCGACGAGATGGCGACGGTGATGCTGCGGCGCATGAACGAGGACTTCGCGGCGGACGCACTGCCCGGCGCCGACTGGTCGGCCACCCTGGCCGCCGCCATGCGGGGTTTGCGGCGCCATCTGCTGATGTACCGCGACGGCGCGAAGGTTTACAGCGGCACGCACTTCACCGACATGTCGTACGCCGCCCCCATGGAGGCCCACCTGCGCAGGCTCACCGACGGGGGCTTCACGCCCGGCGGAGCGGCCCGCGCCTGGCTCACGGCGTACAGCTTCACGATCGGCTTCGTGATCGAGGAGCAGTCGATGGGCCCCGACCCGGCGAAGGAGGAGGGCGGCTACGACCTGGCGGCCCGCGCGCAGCGCCTCGACGGCTATCCGCTCGCGGCGGCAGCGGGCGACGAGCTCTTCCGTGACTTCGACGCGGGGTTCGAGAAGGGCCTGGCCGCGGTGGTCGCCGGAATCGGGGCGACGATGCTCGAAACGTAGGCTTGGCCCATGAGCGACGACCCGTCCGTGAACGACGAAGACCCGGCGGAGGTCCTTGGCCGCCTGGTCCAGGAACTGGCCGACGCGATAGGCGAGGCCCGGGACGTCATGGGCGAGGCGATGGACGTCGCCCGCGCGGCGGCGGGCGACGCCGATGCCGGTACCGGCGGGGCTACTTCCGGGTCATGAGCCCGCTGCGGATCAGCGGCGTGAGCCGCTCCTCCACGAAGCGGTTCAGGAGCCAGGCGAGCAGCAGCATCGCCGCGATCGTGAGGCCGAAGGTCGCGTACGACGGGAGGCCGAGCCCCCGGTGCAGCGCGGCCACCGTCACCCAGCCCAGGTGCTCGTGCACCAGGTAGAACGGGTACGTCAGGGCGCCCGCCACCGTCAGCCACTTCCAGTCGACCCGGTGCAGCGCGCCGAGCGCGACGAGCAGAACCGCGGCGAAGCCCGCCGTGACGACCGCGATGATCCCGAAGGACGTGCGGTAGGAGAAGAAGTCCGGGTTCGGGGCGTGCCAGAGGCGGTCCACCGCGTAGTGCTGGCCGATCAGCCAGCCCGCGCCCACGATGCCCCAGGCCGTGAGGTCCCTGCGGTCACGGTGGACGAGGTAGATGCCGATGCCGCCGATGAAGAAGGGCGCGTACTCGGGCATGAGGACCAGGTCGAGCAGCGGCTCGTTGGCGCCCTCAGCGATCACCGCGGCCAGCATCCACACCGCGCAGAACAGGATCACGCGGGCCCGGTTGGCGCCCGGCAGGACGACGAAGAGCGCGAAGAGGGCGTAGAAGCGCAGCTCGGCCCAGAGCGTCCAGCAGACCCCGAGCACCCGGTCCACGCCCAGCGGCTGCTGGAGCATGGTCAGGTTCACCAGGGCGTCGCTGGGCGAGACCGCCTCGTACGCGACCACGGGCAGTGCGAAGACCGCCGTCACCAGGACGATCGCGGCCCAGTACGAGGGGAAGAGCCGCGAGACGCGCGAGGCGAAGAACGCGCGCAGCGGACGGCCCCAGCCGCTCATGCAGATCACGAAGCCGCTGATGACGAAGAAGATCTGCACGCCGAGACAGCCGTACGCGAACCAGTTGTGCGCGGTGGGGAATTGCAGCTGCGGAGAGCTGCCCCAGGCCTCGGAGATCTCGCCGTCCCGGCCGCCGTAGTGATAGGCCGCGACCATCAGGGCCGCGACGAGCCGAAGGCCGTCCAGGGCCCTGAGCCGGGGCCGGGCGCGCTTGGCGGCGGGAGCCGGAGCAGGGGCCGTGATGGTGCGCGTGAGGGCGTCCGCCCTGCTTGCCGTATCTGCTGAATCCGCTCCCGGCGAGTGCTTCGGGAGCGTCGATGCGGGAGAGGTCATCCGAGTGCGGTCCGCTTGATGGTGCGCTTGACCGAGCGGGCGCGGCGCGCGACCCGGCGTACGGCCGCGTTGCGCGGGATGAACGAGAGCTGCGAGGGCAGCGCTCCGGGCAGGGCGAGGGCCGTCAGGCGGCGCCGCTTGAAGTAGCGCCAGGTGTGCGGGGTGAGGTGCGTCGAGAGGTAGCGCTCGGCGGCCGTGCGGCGGCGCGGATAGATCTGCGGCTGCATGGCGAAGCCCACGGCGACGAGCAGTTCGCCCAGGTCGCCGACCGGCATCCCCGGCTGCCGCCCGGTGACCGCGCCCTTGTCGGCGAGGTCGGGGAGCAGCGCGTCCACGATGGTGACCGGGACGCGGTTGCTGTTCTGGTAGGGCGCCAGCCGCTCCAGAAGCGTCTCCGTGCCGGTGCGGGCGACCGGCAGGCCGTACAGCGCGGAGGCGGTGAGCAGTGCCGTCGAGAAGCAGCCGACGACGAGCGCGGGCCGCATCCGCTGGTAGAGGACCTCGGCGAGGACCGGCGAGTCCAGGACGGTCAGCTCAACGCCGATCGCCTCCGCCTCCTTCTCAAGGATGCGCGACCAGCGGGCCGGAGCGGTCGGGTGCGGTTTGAACACCACGCGCGTATGGCCGAGTTCGGCGGCGCCGCGCACCATGCGTACGTGCAGTTCCTCCTCTTCCTCGGCGGTCAGGATGCCGAGGGCGGAGAGGTACTGACCCAGGAGCAGGGCGGGTTCGGCGATGTCCGGGACATCCGTCCCGGCGTCGGCGAGGCGGCCGAGCACCTTCACGAACGTCTCGGTCGGCACGATCTCCGGCTCGACGTCGAACTCGGTCAGGAGCAGCGGGGTCAGGCCCGGCACCAGGTCCAGGTGCAGGAGGCGGCGCACCCGGGTGCCGACCAGCGGGTCGATCTTGTTGCGGGTCGGGCCGTAGCTCATCAGGCCGTCCGCGTAGACGTCCACGGGCGCGCCCGTGAAGATCTGCGCGAGGGCCAGGGCCGGGTTGACCTGGATCGATTCGACGGCCAGCTCGATGTCGTCGTCACCGAGGTCCCACAGGAGCCGGATATAGCGCTCCCACATCGGGATGTCGTCGGCCCGCGGGGCCCAGCCGCCGGGGTGGAAAGGGGAGATGGCCTCGTTCCAGGAACGTACGTCGTCGAAGCGGTCCCGCAGGCGCTCGAAGCCCGGCATCTCGTCCACGGAGAGGGTCGTCTCCGGCGTCGCCGCGTTGTTGCTGACGAGCAGCAGCCGCCGGTCGGCCGGGCCGAAGCAGTCGGCGTCGATCGCGGCGGCGAGCGTCGCGGTCCCGTACAGCGTGGACGCCATGAAGATCTGCGTCGTGGCCATTACGCGGCCACCTCCGCCGACACCGGACGCCGGCGAAGGCGGCGCAGGCGCGTCGCCCGCTGTATGTCCATGGAGTCGAGGGCGTCGTCGAGAACGCCCTGCGGCATCCGCTTCAGGGCGGCCGCACTCAGTGACTTCAATTTCCGCGCCACTTGTGGCTCGAACCTTTCGATGGATCCCAGATGGTGGGAAATGATCGCGCAGTAAGTACGGACTGCCTTCGGCAGGAGTTTGTCCGCGTCGCGGTCCTCGGCGGTTTCACGTACCACCTGGTCGAATGCCCGGATGAAATCGAGCTGGCGTACGTCGCCGATCTGGGTCAGTGACGAAGCAACGCCGCGCCGGTAGAAAACACCGAGCAGACCCACCGCGGCGAAGGATTCCGCCTCGCGGTGCAGGCGCCAGATCCAGGGCCGGTCCTCCGCGGTGCGCAGGCCGTCCGTGAAGTGCAGCAGGCCTTGGTCGGCCAGGCGCCGGTGGTAGATGCCCGCCCAGGCGTACGCGTAGTCGACGGACGTCGAGCGGTCGGCGGGCAGGATGACGTCCCGCGGCGGCATGACCACCCCGCGCCTGCCGTGCGGGACACGGTGGACGCTGCGGGCCCTCGCGGTGCACTGCACATGGTCGGTACGGACGAAGTCGCAGCCCAACTGCTCTATGGAGGACACG
>NZ_JBNNJZ010000238.1:0-11989 GCF_050270335.1 Streptomyces sp. NPDC059900 | reverse complement strand
AACAGCACCACACACTAGTGCACCCACACCTAGTTAATTCCAAACCCCAGCACGGGACCGGGCACGAACAGCGAGGTCTGCGGGCCCGCCGACCAGTAGCGGCCCACATCGAAGCCGTTCACCCACACGAACCCCCGCGTCCAGTCGGGGAGTTCGACGACGGCGTCACCGGGGGCGCCGACCTCCGCCGTGCCGCGGTACAGGCCGGGGCGGCCCGCCGCCGCTTCCCCGGACGCCGGAACCCCGCGCACCGCGTCCGCCGACGAGAACGCGTCCAGCCGCAGCGCCCGGGCCTCCACGCCGTGCAGGTACTGCCGCTCGTGCAGGATCCCGCCGGTGATGCCCTTCGCCTCACCGGTCCGCGGCCCGTAGTTGACCCGCCCCAGGGACTCCACCCACAGCTCCACGCGCGCGTGCCCCGCGACAGGCTCCGGCAGCGCCGCCTCATCCTCGGTGAGGACACCCGCCCGCTCCCCGTCCACGTACACCACCGCCCGGTCCCGCAGCCCCCGCACGCTCAGCGGGTACGGCTGCCGCGGGCCCGGCACCGTCACGGCGTAGCGGACCAGACCGCGGTCGACGTCGAGCTCTTCGAAGGTGGGCGGTACGGCGTATTCCGCCGGGGGGCCGCCCAGCGACTCCATGACGGCGGACAGCGGCGCCCACTGCGCGAGGCCGACCGGAGCGTGCGCCCCGAGCGAGGGCGGCGGCGCGGGCAGCCCGGGCAGCGGTCCCTCCGCGTACGCGGCGAGCACCTCGCGGAAGCGCCGGAACTTCTCCGTGGGGCGCCCGAACTCGTCGACGGGCGCGTCATAGTCGTACGACGTGACGTCCGGCTCAAGGACGCCGTCGTGCAGCGCGCCGCCGCCCCGGTTCGCCCCCGCCCACCCGGCGAAGTTCGTGCCGCCGTGCGCCATGTAGAGGTTGACCGAGGCCCCGCACTCCAGGATCTCGCGCAACGCGTCCGCGGCATCCGCGGCGTCCCGTACGACGTGCTCCGCGCCCCAGTGGTCGAACCAGCCGCACCAGAACTCCATGCACATCAGCGGCCCCTTGGGGCGGTGCCTGCGCAGCGTTTCGAAGGCGGCCCCGGCCTGCGAGCCGAAGTTGGCCGTCGCCAGGATGCCGGGGACACAGCCGCCGGTGAGCATGTGGTCCTCGGGGCCGTCGGACGTGAACAGCGGGACGCTCACGCCCTCGGCGCGCAGCAGGTCCGCGAGGTGCCGGAGGTAGACCTGGTCCGAGCCGTAGCTGCCGTACTCGTTCTCCACCTGCACCATGATCACCGGACCGCCGCGGTCGTGCTGGCGCGGGACGACCTCCGTCATGAGGCGCCCGAACCAGCGGTCCACGTGCCCCAGGTACTCGGTGTCGCGGGTACGCGCGCGTGCCCCCACGGCTCCCGTCAGCCAGTGCGGCAGGCCGCCGTTCTCCCACTCGGCGCAGATGTAGGGACCCGGCCGGACGATCGCCCACAGGCCCGCCTCCCGGGCGGCGTCCAGGAAACGGCCGAGCGCCCCGACGTCGCTGAACTCGCCGGGGCGCGGCTCGTGCAGGTTCCACGGCACGTACGTCTCCACGCAGTTGAGTCCCATCGCGCGCAGCATCGCGAGGCGGTGGCCCCACTGGGCCTCGTGCACCCGGAAGTAGTGCATCGCTCCGGAGAGCAGCCGCACGGGCCGCCCGTCCAGTTCGAAATCGTCCTCGCCCACCCTGAAGCCGTTCATCGTGTCCCTGTGTCCCTCTCGCTCACGTACCGTCCGCCACGATCACCTCTGGCGGGCGGCGGGGTCCATGGACAAAGATCGAGGTCGGTTGGACGCAGCGAACGGGCCGTGGCCCGGACGGAAGGGGCACAAGCGGATGTACCACACCTGGATGCGGTATTTCACGCCGAGCCCGGCCCACCACCGCCTCGGCCTCGCCTGTCTCGGCGTCGGCCTGCAGCACGGCCTCCTGCCGACCGTGGGCCCGCGCACCCTCGACCACCACGTGGCCGTCGTCGTGAGCGCGGGCGGCGGCTGGTTCCTGGCACCCGACGGCAGACGTACGAAGGTCACGGCGCCCGCGCTGATCTGGCTCACCCCCGGCGTGCGCCACCACTACGGAGCCGACCCGGACAGCGGCTGGGACGAATGCTTCGTCGACTTCACCGGACCCGCCACGACGACCTACACCGAACTCGGCTACATAGAACCCGACCGGCCCGTGGTGCCGCTCTCCGACGCGACGGGCGCGCGGGCCGCCGTCGGGCGCATCGCGCGCGCGGCACGGCGCGGCAACCCGCTCCTCGAAGTCGAGACGGGCGCCGCCGTCCACGAACTCCTCGTCGCGCTGCGCAGGGCCCGCGCCGACATCGCCCCCGACGGCGACCCGGTGCTCCAGGCCCTGGCCCGCGATGCCTTCCAGCCACTTTCCGTCGCCGAGCACGCGGGGCGGCACGGCATGACGCCCGCGGAGCTGCGCACGGCGGTGCGCAGGGGCGCCGGATGCAGCCCCAAGGACTACCTCCTCGGCATCCGCCTGGGGCGCGCCAAGGAGCTCCTCGCGGCCACGGAGCTGCCGGTCGCGGCCGTCGCGCGGCGCGTCGGCTACGACGACCCCGCGTACTTCTCGCGCCTGTTCACGCGCCGGGTGGGAACGGCGCCCGTCCGCTTCCGCGAGCAGCAGGGACGGGCGGTGCCGGGCGGCTGGTCTCAGCAGATTCCCGACCCCGACGATCCGCCGATTTTGCGCTCTTCCGCCGTCGGCGGCGAAGGACCCACCACGTAGGCTCGTGCACCATGACCACCAGCCACACAAGTGACGCGAACGGCGCCGGGGCCCCGGACGCCACGGACGCAGCCGTGCGCGCCGAGCTGTCCCGCCTGCGCGACAGCATCGACAACATCGACGCCGCCGTCGTCCACATGCTCGCCGAGCGCTTCAAATGCACCCAGCAGGTCGGTTACCTCAAGGCCAACCACCACCTCCCGCCCGCCGACCCGGCCCGCGAGTCCCGCCAGATCGCCCGCCTTCGCGAGCTCGCGGAGAGCGCGAAGCTGGATCCGGCGTTCGCCGAGAAGCTGCTCAACTTCATCATCGCGGAGGTCATCCGCCACCACGAGACGATCGCCAAGTCGTCCTGAGACCGCCCCGCGGCATCCGCGCCGGTACCGGCATCGCCCGGGGCCGGGCCCGATGTCCGGGCTCCCCGCACCGTTGTCGGTGACATCAGGCAGCATGGAGCCATGTCCGTACTGACGCGCGACGAAGCGCAGACCCGAGCCCGGCTCATCGACGTCCACCGGTACACGGTGGAGCTGGACCTGACCCGGGGAGCCGAGACCTTCGACTCCCGTACCGTCATCCGGTTCTCGGCGCTCGGCGAGCCCGCGGCCACGGTGGACACCTTCGTCGAGGTCAAGCCCGCCGAGCTGCGCTCCGTCACCCTCGACGGGCAGCCGCTCGACCCCGCGGACCTCGACGGGAACCGGCTCCCGCTGACCGGACTCGAGGCGGGCGAGCACGAACTGCGCGTCGACGCGGCCATGCGCTACTCCCGCACCGGCGAGGGCATGCACCGCTTCACCGACCCCACGGACGGCGAGGAGTACGCGTACACGCAGCTGTTCATGGAGGACGTGCAGCGCGTCTTCGCCGCCTTCGACCAGCCCGACCTGAAGTCGGTCTTCGAGCTGACCGTCACCGCCCCGCAGGGCTGGACGGTCCTGGCGAACGGCCTGAGCGAGCACGTGGGCGGCGGCACCTGGCGGGCCGCGCCCACCCCGCTGATCTCCACGTACCTCGTCGCCGTCGCCGCCGGCCCCTGGCACTCGGTGCGCACCGAACACCGCGGACTGCCCTTCGGCATCCACTGCCGCCGCTCCCTGGCGCCCTTCCTGGACGCCGACGCCGACGAAATCCTCGACGTCACGCGCGCGTGCTACGACCGGTACCACGAGAAGTTCGAGGAGCCCTACCCCTTCGACTCCTACGACCAGGCGTTCGTCCCGGAGTTCAACGCCGGAGCGATGGAGAACCCTGGGCTCGTCACCTTCCGCGACGAGTTCATCTACCGCTCCGCCGTCACCGACACCGAGCGGCAGACCCGCGCCATGGTCATCGCGCACGAGATGGCCCACATGTGGTTCGGCGACCTCGTCACCCTGCGGTGGTGGGACGACATCTGGCTGAACGAATCCTTCGCCGAGTACATGGGCTTCCAGACCACCGCCGAAGCCACCCGCTTCACCGACACCTGGACCGACTTCGGCGTCGCCCGCAAGGCCTGGGGGTACGACGCCGACCAGCGCCCCTCCACCCACCCCGTCGCACCCGACCCGGACGCCGTGCCCGACACCGCGTCCGCGATGCTCAACTTCGACGGCATCTCGTACGCCAAGGGCGCGTCCGCCCTGCGCCAGCTCGTCGCCTGGCTCGGCGAGAAGGACTTCCTCGCCGGCATCAACACCCACATCGCCCGGCACAAGTTCGCCAACGCCACCCTCGCCGACTTCATCGACTCCCTCGCGCACAACACCGACCGTGACGTGCACGGCTGGGCCGAGGCCTGGCTGCGCACCACCGGCGTCGACACGCTCACCTCGACGGTCACGCACGACGCCAGGGAGTGGACCCTCGCCCTCGACCGCGACGGCAGCCGCCCGCACCGCGTCGCCGTCGGGGTGTACGACCGCGACCTCACCGACACCACGGGCCTGGTCCTGCGCGAGCGGTACGAGACGGACGTCCCGCACTCCGGGGAGCCCACGGCCCCGCGCGACGGCGGGCGCCCCGCCCTGATCGTCCCGAACGACCAGGACTTCACGTACGCCAAGATCCGCCTCGACGAGGTCTCCATGGAGACGGCCCTGCGCAGCCTCTCCCGGGTCCCCGACGCGCTCACCCGCGCCGTCCTGTGGAACAGCCTGCGCGACATGGTCCGCGACGGCGAACTCGAAGGCACCGCCTATCTGGAGACGGCCCGCGCGCATCTGCCCGCCGAGACCGACCTTGCCCTCGTCCAGGGCGTCCTGGCCTTCGCAACCGCCCACGTCGCGGGCCGCTTCCTGCCGCCAAAGCTGCGGCCCGCCGCCCTCACCACCCTCACCGAGCTGTGCCGCGACCTGATCCGGCGCACGGAGGACGGCTCCCACCCCGGCCTGCGGCTCACCGCCGTACGCGGCTTCATCGACGTCGCCACGCGCCCCGACCCGCTCCAGGAATGGCTGACCGAGGGCACCGTCCCCGGCGGACCCGAGCTCGACCCCGAGCTGCGCTGGCGCGTCCTGACCCGCCTCGCCGTCCTGGGCGCCGCCGACGAGTCCGCGATCGCCGCCGAACTGGAGCGCGACCCCAGCGCCACCGGACAGGAAGGCGCCGCCCGCTGCCGGGCCGCGCTGCCCGACCCGGAGGCCAAGCGCGCCGCGTGGGAGGCGATGTTCGGCTCGGACGACCTCTCGAACTACCTCCTCACCGCCACCGCCCAGGGTTTCTGGCAGCCCGAACAGGCCGATCTCGTACGGGAGTACATCCCCCGCTACTACCAGGACGCGGTCGCCCTCGCCGCCCGGCGCGGCCCCGCCATCGCCGACGTCGCGGGCCGATGGGCCTTCCCCGTCTCCGCGGTGGACGCCGAGACCCTCCGCCTGGGCGAGGAGTGCCTGCGCGACACGGACCCCATCCCCGCCCTCCGCCGCAAGCTGGCCGACCAACTGGACGACCTGGCACGGGCGTTGCGGGTACGGGAGGCGACGGCTTCCTGAGCCGCTGCGGGGGCGCCCCGTCAGGGGCGCGGGGAACTGCGCGATCAGCCACGGCGCACCCGCGGGCAAGGGCGGACCGCAACCGCCCCACCCGCGGAGCGCCTAGCACTACGACCCGTACCAACACCCCTTCTCCGCACGGCAGTACCACTTTCGGGTTCCGTTCGTCGAGGTCTCGGCGCATGCGGACCGCTCGGCAGCCAGGCTGGTGTCCCAGTCCGTGCGCACCCGAAGGACATCGCCCATGAGCACTCCGCCGCCCCTCGCCGGAGGCGCCCACGGACCCGACGCGCTGCGGCCGTTGCTCGCCGCCGCCCTGGACGCCCTGCGCACCGGGGCGACCGCGCGCGGCGGGCCCATCCCGGCGGGCGGGCCCACCGCAGTGGCGACCCGGGTGCGCGAAGCCGCCGGGGAGGTCCTGCCCGACCGGGGCGAAGGCGACGAAGCGGCCCTGCGCACGCTGCTGCACGCTCTCGCGGAGGGCGCCGCCGACCCCGCCGACGCGCTGTGCGCCGCACATCTGCACTGCCCGCCGCTCGCGCTCGCCGTCGCCGCCGACCTGGCCGCGTCCGCCCTGAACCCCTCCATGGACTCCTGGGACCAGGCACCCGCGGCCTCGGAGATCGAGACCCTGGTCACCCGCGCCCTCGCCGCCGAGGCCTACGGAACCGGCAGGAGCGACGCCCTCGTCACCACCGGCGGCACGGAGTCCAACCAGCTGGCCCTGCTCCTCGCCCGCGAGCGCACCGCCGCGCACGGCCCCGTCCGGCTCATCACCGGCGACAACGCCCACCACTCGCTCGGCCGCGCCGCCTGGCTGCTCGGCATGCCGCAACCGGTCACCGTCCCCGCACCCGGCGGCGTCCTCGACCCCGCCGCCCTCGACGCAGCGCTGTCCCGGCTCACCGGGCCGCCCGGCACGACCCTCGTCGCCGCCACCGCGGGCACCACCGACGCCGGACTCATCGACCCCCTGGACCAGATCGCCGACCTCTGCGCACGCCACGGCGCCCGACTGCACGTCGACGCGGCGTACGGCGGCCCGCTGCTCTTCAGCGACGTACGAAAAGGGCTCCTGCGCGGCATGGAGCGCGCCGACAGCATCACCTTCGACCTGCACAAACTCGGCTGGCAGCCCGTCGCAGCCGGACTCCTCCTGGTCCGCGACCCGCACGACCTCGCGGCACTGGGCCATCACGCCGACTACCTCAACGCGGGCGACGACACCGAAGCGGGCCTGCCCGACCTCCTCGGCCGCTCCGTGCGCACCACGCGCCGCCCCGACGTACTCAAGATCGCCGTCACCCTCAAGGCCCTCGGACGACAGGGGATCGGGGCCCTCGTCGACCAGGTCTGCGCGCAGGCACAGGAGTTCGCCGCGCTCATCGCCGCCCACCCCGGCTTCGAACTGCACGAGCGGCCCGTCATCAGCACCGTCCTGTTCCGGCCCGTCGGCGCCGACGACGACCACATCGCCTACGTCCGCCGCCAACTGCTCGGCCAGGGCCGTGCCGTGCTCGGCCGGGCCGGGATCGACGGCCGCCGCTGGCTCAAGGCCACCCTGCTCAACCCGCACACCCGGCCCGGCGACCTCGCCGAGCTCCTGAAGCTCGTGGAAGGAACCACCCCCCGATGACCGGCCAGAACGACAAGCCCGCCCCGCCGCTCACCACCCCCGAGGACCCCCGGGACCTGGTCGGCATCGGCATCGGCCCCTTCAACCTCTCCCTCGCCGCCCTCGCCCAGCCCCTCGCCGGGCTCGACGCCGCCTTCTACGAACAGCGGCCCGGCTTCCACTGGCACCCGGGGCTCCTCATCGACGGCGCCAGCCTCCAAGTGCCCTTCCTCGCCGACCTGGTGACCCTCGCCGACCCGGCGAGCCCCTGGTCCTTCCTCAGCTACCTCAAGTCCCGCGAGCGGCTCTTCCCCTTCTACTTCGCCGAGCGGTTCCACATCCAGCGCGCCGAGTACGACGCGTACTGCCGCTGGGTCAGCGAGAACCTTCCCGCGCTGCACTTCGGACACCAGGTCGACGCCGTGCGCTGGAACCCCGAACGGGACCTCTTCGAAGTCGACTTCACGCAACTCGACGCCGAGGGCGAGGCGGAGGCGCTCGGCCGGACGTACACGAAGAACATCGTCGTCGGCGTCGGCACCGCCCCCCACGTCCCCGAACCCCTCAAGCCCCTGGCGGACGCCCCCACCGTGCCGGTGATCCACGCCGCGGACTACCTCACACACCGCGAGCGGCTGCTCGCCGCCGACCACATCACCGTCATCGGCTCGGGCCAGTCCGGCGCCGAGGTCTTCCTCGACCTGCTCAAGCACCGCCCCACGGGCACCGAGAAAATCCACTGGCTGGCCCGCACCGAGGCCTTCGCACCCATGGAGTACTCCAAGCTCGGCCTGGAACACTTCACCCCGGACTACACCCGCTACTTCCACTCCCTGCCCGAATCCGTGCGCGACGGCCTCGTCCCCCACCAGTGGCAGCTCCACAAAGGCATCGACGCCGACACCATCGCCGCCATCCACGACGAGCTCTACCAGCGCACCCTGCACGGCGGCTGGCCCGACGCCGTCCTCACCCCCGGCGTCAGCGTGCGCACCGCGGGCCGCGTCGGCACCACCCGCGTCGAACTCCACCTGGAACACCTCCAGCAGGGCACCCGCTCCCGCCTCACCACCGACGCCGTCGTCCTCGCCACCGGCTACCGCGAACGCCCCCTCGACCAGCTCCTGGCGGGACTCGACCCGTACATGCGCCGGGACTCCTCCGAGCGCCCCCGCATCGACGAGCAGTACCGCCTCGTCCTGGACCCCTCCGTCACCGGCAGCGGCAGCAACATCTACGTACAGAACGCCGAACGCCACACCCACGGCGTCGGCGCCCCCGACCTGGGCCTCGCCGCCTGGCGCAGCGCCAGCATCCTCAACACCCTGACGGGCACCGACCCCTACCCCCTCCCGCAGCGCACGGCCTTCACCAGCTTCGGCCTCCAGGACCCCCGCCCCCGCCCCACCACCGCGGGCACGATCGGCGAACAGCGGAGCAACCTCGTACGCCTCAAGAACTGACCGCCGGGCACGGCGGTGAACGCGTCGCCCACGGGCTGAATTGTCCGCCGCCAAGCGCTGTCACGCCGTGCGATATTCCCTCGAAAAGGGCCTGTTCAGCGAAATATCGCCCTCCGCTGCCCGGTTCAGACGATCATGACCACTGACTCCACAGCAGCCTGGACCGCCGCCTTCCGCTCCGCCGTACTCAGCCCGTACGAGAACATCGAAATCTTCGAAAGGCGGGGCTTCGGCGGGCAGACCGTACGGCAGATACTCCGCCTCGACGGCGGGGGAGAAGCCGTCCGCGTCCGGCTGACCAACCGCTACGGCAGACAGCCCCTGCACATCGGCGGCGCACGCCTCGCCATCCATACGGAAGGCAGCGGCATCGATTCCGGGACCGACGTCCCCGTGCGCGTCGGCGGCGCCGACGACTTCACCGTGCCCGTCGGCGAAGAGGTCGTCAGCGACCCCGTCGAGCGTGCCGTGGCCGTCGGCGACGAACTGGCCCTCAGCCTCTGGCTGCCCGAGGACACCGGCCCGACCACCTACTCCGCCGTGCCCCTGCGCCCCGGATACGCCGTCCCCGGCAACGCCCTCTCCGCACCGGCCCTCGACGGCACCGACGGTCTTGAGGAACTGGCGACGCGCCACTTCGTCACCGGCGCCGACGTACTCGCCCCGCGCGGCACCCCTGTCGCCGTCGCCTTCGGCGACTCCTGGTTTGAAGGCACCGGAACCACCCCCGACACCGATCACCGCTTCCCCGACCTCCTGAACGAACGCCTGCGCGCCGCCGGACACACCGGATGGGTGGTCAACCAGGGCCTCTCCGCGAACCGGCTGCTCACCGACGAGGCCGGCGAGCACGCCCTGGCCCGCCTGGACCGCGACGCCCTCCAGGTGCCCGGCGTCACCCACGTCCTGGTCCACTTCGGGCTCAACGACCTCGGGATTCCCGGCCAGGAGGCCTACCCGGAGCCCGCACCCGTCCCCACCGCCGACGACCTCATCGCGGGCTTCACCGCCCTGGCCGACCGGATCCACGCGGCAGGACTCACCGCGATCGCCACCACCGTCGGCCCGTACAAGAGCACCGTGTACGAGGGCTACTCCACCCCGGAGGGCGTGGCCGTGGCCCGCGAGGTCAACGACTGGATACGCGGGGCGGAAAGCCCGTACGACGCCTACGCCGACCTCGCCGCGGCCGTGGCGGACCCGGCCGACCCCGACCGGATCCACGACGACTACGACAGCGGCGACGGTCTGCACGTCAACGACGCCGGCGCACGGGCCCTCGCCGACGCCGTCGATCTCGCGACCCTGAAGGTGTAGGCGGTCCTGAACTTCTAGAAGACGGGCGTGCCGTCCCGGGTCAGCTTCCAGTCCACCGACGCGAAACCGGCCGGGTCGACCGTCCCCTTCGCCTGCACCCACTGGATGATCGTGTTGCGGATCTCGTCCGAGTTCGCCCACAACTGCTTGGCGGCGGCCACATGCGGGAAGTTGCCGCCGCCGCTCGCCCGGTAGTTGTTGACCGCGAGGACGAACTCGGCCTTCGGGTCGATGTCCTTGCCGTCGAAGCTCAGCTTCGCGATCCGGGAACCCACCGGCTTGGCGATGTCGATCTCGTACGTCACGCCGTACAGCGCGTCGTAGTTGTAGTCCGGGGTGTTGTCCGCGTTCGTCAGCTTCGCCGGGTCCACCGGGGCGCCGGCCGCCGTCTGCACGTAGTAGCGCGCCGAGAACTCCAGGTACTCCTTGAGCTGCGCACCCGTGATGAGCCGCGCCTCAAGGGTGTTCTCGAAGGGGTAGAGCCCCGCCGCGTCCTTGATCGTCACCTCGCCCGCCGGAATCGCCGCCGTCCGCGAGAAGCACGAGGCCTGCGAGAGCACCGGCAGCGCCGCGTACTGGCCGCCCGCCAGCGCCCCCTTGACCGTCTCCGCCTGGACATGGCTGATCAGATCGATGATCGCGACATCCTTGTACGGGCCTTCGGCCGTGCTCATCGCCTGCGTCGACGTGCCGATGACCTGGTTGACGTACGCGACGACCTTCTTGTGCTCGTCGGCGAGCAGCCCCGTGATCTTCCGGTCCTCCTTCGCCGTGTTCGAGTTGAGGACCTGCGCGCCGGCCTTCTCCACCGTCCAGCGGCCCTTCGACCACACCAGGTCGAAGTCGAACAGGGTCAGGCGCTGGCCCCACTTCAGCGGCTCGGACAGGACGACCTTCTTGCCGGTCTCCTTGTTCTCGACGAAGTACTCGGCGATCTCCGTGTGCGCGTGCCCCACCAGGATCGCGTCGATGCCGGGCACCTGCTCGGCCACCAGACCGGCCGCGTTCTCGATGTACGGCAGCTGGTCACCGTACGAGGAGGTGCCGCTGGAGCCGGAGTGCGCCGAGACGATCACGACGTCCGCGCCCATGGACCGCAGCTTCGGCACCCACTTCGCCGCCTGCTCCTCCAGGCCGGGGAACGTCATCTTGCCCTGGACGTTCGCCTTGTCCCAGATCGCGATGCCGGGGTTCGTCAGACCGAGCACCGCCACCTTCACGTCGCGGCCGTGCGGGGTGCGCAGGCGCTTCATGAAGTACGGCGGGAAAGCGGGCCTCTGCGTCTTCGCGTCGAGGGCGTTGGCGCCGAGCAGCGGGAATTCGCACTGCTCCTCGAATTTCCGCAGAACCGGAATGCCGTAGTTGAATTCATGATTGCCGAGCGCCGCCGCGTCGTAACCGATGCTGTTCATCGCCTGCGCCATCGGGTGGACCGGACCGCGCTTCGCGGTGATCGGGTCGATCTTGGCGTAGTAATACGAGAGCTGGGTTCCCTGAATGGTGTCGCCCGCGTCGATGAGGAGCGTGTTGCGGCGGCCTCTCTCCTCGCGGATCTCGTTCACGAGGGTGGAGATCTTCGCCAGGCCCACGTCGTTGTGGTCCTTGTCGTCGAACTCCTTGTCCGTGAAGTAGTCCCAGTTGAAGACATTGCCGTGCAGGTCCGTCGTGCCCATGACGGTGAACGAGTACCGCTTCTTCCGCTTGGCGGGCTTCCCGTGCGCCTGCGCCGACACGGCGGGCGCGGCGGCCACCCCGCCCGCGAGCGCCACGCCCGTGGCGGCGGCGGACTTGCCCAGGAATTTCCGGCGGTTCAGCGGCATTGCGTACTCCCCTTGGACCTTTGGTCC
>NZ_JBNNJZ010000237.1:0-12136 GCF_050270335.1 Streptomyces sp. NPDC059900 | reverse complement strand
CCGACCGCTTCGCGGACCGGCCCGCCACCCCCAACTGCTGAGCGCCGCAACGTCGAGAGGTGAGTCATGGCAGCGAGCAACAAGCACCGCAAGAAGGGCAGCAGCCGCATCCGCCGGGGCATGGCCGGCACGGTCGTCGCGGCCGTAGCGGTGGCCGGTCTCACCGCATCGGGCGCACCCGGCGGCCCAATCGCCGCGCCACGGCGCGGCGCGGCCCCGGACAGCGGCAGCGGGGACGGCGGGTGGACTGCGCCCGCGGGACCCTCGGCCGACGCCTACCACACCGAACTCCCGCCGCTGCGCGGCAGCAAGGGTAAACCGGGAGGCAAGGGCGAGGAGATCCCCGAGGTGCGGACCCAGTCCGGCATCCCGGCCACTGTCCTTACGGCCTACCGGCGCGCCGAGGACACCCTGGCCGACACCGACCCCGGCTGCCGCCTGCCCTGGCAACTCCTGGCCGCCATAGGCAAGGTGGAATCCGGGCAGGCCCGCGGCGGCCGGGTCGACGCGGACGGTACGACACTCAAGCCCATCCTCGGCCCGGTCCTGAACGGCAGCGGATTCGCCCGGATCTCCGACACGGACGGCGGGAAGTACGACGGCGACGCGACCTACGACCGGGCGGTGGGGCCGATGCAGTTCATCCCCTCCACCTGGGCCAGTTGGGGCGCCGACGGCAATCGGGACGGCCGCGCCGACCCCAACAACATCCACGACGCCGCGCTCGCGGCCGGCCGCTACCTGTGCGCGGGCGACCGCAACCTCGCGATCAAGGCGGACCTGGACCGGGCGATCCTCAGCTACAACCACTCGTCGGCCTATCTGCGTACGGTCCTGGCCTGGCTGGACTTCTACCGCCGCGGCGCCCACGAGGTCCCCGACGGCCGGGGCCCGCTGCCCACCAGCCCCGGCCCCGGCGGCAAGACCCAGGCGACCCGCCCGAACGGCGGGGACGGCGGGGACGGCGGCGGCCTGGTCATCGGCCCCCAGCCGTCCAACCCGGCCAACCCCCGCCCCGGCGACTCGGCCTCCCCGGACCCGACCCGCCCGGGCCCGCGCCCGACAAGTCCCGGCCCGCGCCCAAGGCCCACCACTCCCGACCCCACCGACCCGGACCCCACCACCCCGGAGTGCCCTTCCCCTACCCCCTCCGACGCCCCGTCCCCGACGGACGACCCGTCCCCCTCCGACACCCCGACACCTTCGGACCCCTCTTCGCCTTCACCGACCCCCTCACCGACGGGATCGCCCACGCTCTCGCCGACCGATTCGACGCCCCCCGACCCCTGCGACGGCTAGCGTTGCCCGGTCTTCTTTGGGCAGTCGTTGCTCCAGGCGCAGCACGCGTTAGACCGTGATGACGAGCTTGCCCCGTGGGTGTCCCTTCTCCAGGTGGCGGACGGCGGCCGGGGCGTCGGCGAGTGGGTAGGTGCGGTCGATGACCGGAGTGATCGCCTTGGTCTCGGCGAGGTTCTTGAGGGTCAGCAGGTCCCGTCGGCGGACGGCTGCGAACACCGGGCGGAAGGTCTGGCTCACGACGGCGGACAGCACCAGGGCGCGCGCCCAGCGGTCCATGCCGCCGAGTACGGGGCCTCCGCTCTCGCCGCCGACGAAAGCGACTGTGCCGCGTGAGGTGAGGACGCGGCGCAGGAGGGACAGGGGGCGGTTGCCGGCGGCGTCCAGGATGAAGTCGTAGCGGACGGGCCGGGCGGTGATCTCCTCGTGGGTGTAGTCGATGACGTCGACGGCGCCGAGGTCGCGCAGCAGATCGCCCGCGTCGGGGCCGCAGACGCCGGTGACCCGGGCGCCGTAGTGGACCGCGAGTTGCACGGCGTATGTTCCGACACCGCCGGAAGCCCCGATGACCAGGACCCGCTGGCCGGGGCCCGGGCGTGCCACGGCGAGGGCCTGGAGTGCGGTGATGCCGGAGACGGGAAGCGCGGCGGCTTCCTCGAAGGAGAGGGAGGCGGGTTTGGGGGCGAGCCGGTCGCCCTTGCCGCACGCGTACTCGGCGAACGATCCGTCGCACTCGCCGAAGACGTCGTCGCCCGGCCTGACCCCCCTCACCTTCGCGCCGACCGCCTCGACGGTCCCGGCCGCATCCCAGCCACGGACGCGATGACTGGGCCGCCGCAGACCGATCTGCGGGCTGAGGCGGGCGATGTACGGCCGCCCCGTCATGAGGTGCCAGACACTCGGGTCTACGCCCGCCGCGTGGACACGTACGAGCACCTCGTCCTCGCCGGGGGTGGGGCGGTCGATGTCCCGCAGGCGCAGCAACTCCGCGGATCCGAAAGCGTCCTGGACGATTGCCTGCATCGGACCCTCCTCGACCGCCGTTGCGACAGGGCTCCCTTGGATGGTCCTGGGAGAGGGTGCTGTTGGCCAGACCGGGGCACGAGTTGTTCATGGACTCGTCGGGGTGACCGGTTTCCCGGGCACCAACCGGCACTCCGGGCACGCGGAGCAGAGTTCAGCTGGATTTGGACGGCAGCGGCAGGGCGTCATTCGCCGCGGTCCCTGCCGCGGTCTGCGTACGGGTTTCCTCCGCCACGAGGCCGAGCACGCGCTCCCGCTCCTGGCGGCCCCAGGTCTCCTTGGTCGCGAGGATGCCGCCGAGGCCGACCACGGCCGCCCCGAGGTAGAGCAGCGCGGCGCCCGGCCAGCCGAAGGAACCCACCAGGGCGGCGGCGAGCAGCGGGGCGAAGCCGCCGATGGCCGCGGCGACTTGGTAGCCGAGCGAGGCACCCGAGGTGCGGGTCGCGGTGCGGAACTGCTCGGTGAGCAGCGAGCCCTGGGTTCCGGTCAGCGATGCGTGAATCAGGCCGATGCCGATGATGAATACCGAGACCACCAGGGCGGGTTGGGCCGAGTTGGTGAGCAGATACATCGGGAAGGCGAAGAGGATCGCCGCCGTACAGGCCGCTATGTAGATGGGGCGGCGTCCGATGCGGTCGGTGAGCGCGCCGGCAAGGAAGGTGACGGCAATGGCGAGGATGCTGGCGACGGTGATCGCGCCCAGGGCGACGGGCCTGAGGTCGGGGTGGCGTTCGGTGATGTAGCTCAGGAGGTAGGTGGCGGTGGAGTAGTAGGCGAAGGACTCGACCACGCGCAGGGCGATGACGCGCAGGATGCCGCGCCAGTCGTCGACCAGGGTGGCGCGGAGCGGGTTCTTCTCGGTTTTGCCGCTCGCCTGCGCTTCCTCGAACTCAGGGGATTCGGAGAGCCGGGAGCGCACGATCAGCGCCGCGATCACCATGACGGCGCTCAGCAGGAAGGGCGTCCGCCACTGCCAGCTGCCGTCGAGTGTGTCGCTCCACGCGAACACACCGCTGGCCAGGGCGATGCCCAGCGGGTTGCCGGCCTGGGGGATCGCGGCGAACATGCCGCGGCGGTGCCATGGCGCGTGCTCGTAGGCCATGGTGATCGCCCCGCCCCACTCGGCGCCGAACGCGAGGCCCTGGATCATGCGGATGAGTACGAGCAGGATCGGTGCGAGCGCACCGACCTGTGCGTAGGTCGGCAGTACGCCGATGAGGAAGGTGGCGGCGCCCATGATGGTCATGGCTGCGACGAGGACGGGCTTGCGGCCGAGTCTGTCGGCGAAGTAGCCGCCGATGGCGCCGCCGAGCGGGCGCATGACGAAGCCGACCGCGAGGGTGGCGAAGGAGAGCAGCGTGCCGACGAACCGGTCGCTCTCGGGGAAGAAGACCGCGCCGAAGTAGAGGGCGGAGGCGGTGCCGTATGCGATGAAGTCGTAGTTCTCGACGCTCGTGCCGAAGGCGGCGGCGACCGCGGTCTTGACGCGGTCCTTGGAGCCGAGCACGCTCCGCCGTCCGGCGGGGACGCTGGTGGACATGGGGGTTCTCCTTGTTGAGAGGTCGCCGGATCCTTTGAGTGCGTGATCTGGGCATGACAAGGCATGGCGAGGAAACGCCCGGCGTCGTCGTCCGCAGGCAGGGCGTTTGGTTGTCAGCGGTGTCAGGGGTGCAGCGGTGTCAGGGGGCCGGGGTCAGGGCGTCGAGCGCGTTCAGTTTGGCGACCCGGCGGCGGGTCTCTTCGTCGTCGTCGAAGACGGCGCCGAGGAACTCGCGGACGATGTCGGGCACGAGCGCGTGCGGGACCAGCCAGGCGCCCATGGCGATGGCGTTGGCGTCGTCATGTTCGACGGCCTGGTGCGCGGAGTAGGGCTCGTGGGCGAGGCCGCAGCGGATGCCGGGCAGTTTGTTGGCGGCCATGATGGCGCCCTGGCCGGTGCCGCAGACGAGCACGGCCCGATCGGCGGAGCCGGAGAGTACGACCTCGCAGGTGGTGCGGGTGATGTCCGGGAAGTCGACGGGTTCGCTGCTGTGGGTGCCGCAGTCGATCACCTCGTGTCCGAGTCCCTCGATGGCCTGGCGGACGGTGTCCTTGAGCGCGTATCCGGCGTGATCCGCGCCGAGGGCGACCTTCATCGGTTGTTCCTCTCGGGAAGGGCGCACTGCGGTGTAGCCGGGTGGAGTACGGACGTTGCAGTGCTCGGTGGTGGTGTGGGGGAGCAGTGGACGCTGCCGGTGGCGACGACCGCGAACCGGGCGCTCATCGGGCATCCGTCGGGGCGCGGTCGGCGAAGGTGGTGGGGATGCGTTGCCCCGGTGCGGTGCGGCCGGCGATGAGGTCGACGAGGCCTTGCACGCCGAGCCGGCCGATCGAGGAGGCGACGTTGCGGACCGCGCTGATGGGCGGCGAGGCGAACTCGAACCAGTCGAGGTCGTCGAAGGAGACGATCTCGATACGGGCTGCCTGCTCCGCGCCGAGCCGCTCGTGCAGCGTGCGCACGGCTCCCATGGTGGTCGGACCGTTCGCGCCGAACACGGCCGTGAAGGGGACGCCGCGATCGAGGATGCGGCCCATGGCCTCGGCCGCTCCGCCCGCGAGGAAGTCACCGGCGTCGAGCAGCTTGTCGTCGGTGCTGATGCCGTGGGCCCGGCGCCCGGCGAGGTAGGCGGCGCGGCGTTCGGCTCCGGTGGAAATCGTGTCCGGGCCGCCGATGAAGGCGACGTCGCGGTGGCCGCGGCGCTGGAGCCAGGCGAGCACGTGCGCTACGCCCTGCGCGTTGTCCGTGCCGTACAGCGGGGCGTCGACGCCCTCGATGCTGCGGTTGAGGAACACGAGCGGCAGCCCCGAGGCGAGTGTGGCCGCGAGTTGCGGCGAGACGCTGCTCTGCGGCGAGAAGAGCAGGCCGTCGATGCGCTGGGAGGCGAAGGTCTGGAGGTAGGCGTCGGCCTGCTCGGCGTCCTCGTTCGCGTTGGCGAGGAGCACGGTGTATCCGTGGCGGCGCGCCTCCTGCTCGGCGGCGTGCGCCAGTTCGGAGAAGAAGGGGTTGCGGATGTCCGAGACGAGCAGCCCCAGCACGTCGGTGCGGGCGCGTCGCAGGGAGCGGGCGGGGCCGTTGGCGACGTATCCCAGCTCCGCGGCGGCGGCGAGCACGCGGGCCTGGGAGTCGGCCGAGGTCTGACTGCTGCCGCTGAGCACTCGGGACGCGGTACCCAGCGCGACGCCGGCGCGTGCGGCGACATCCTTGATCGTGGCCATCCGCCCCACCTCCTCGTGGAAACGTTTCCATGAACCGAACGACTTCAAGATCCCACACAGATCGCGAAATGAGCAAGGCCCTGGAGGGGGAGAGGTGTTACGGGGCCCGGCAAGGGGCGCAGCGCTGCCATGCGGTGGCTCACGCAGTCATGCTCGAGGAGCCGCCGAGGGGCGGTGGCGGATTACTCCGGCGGTCGGTTGTACGAGTCCAGTGTCGCCTTGTTGGTCGACGCGTCCACGAGCCGTAGTTCCCACGGCCCCGAGTTGATCTCGTAGTCCCGGCCGAACCCGACCCACTTGCCGCTCATCCGGCGTCCTGTCGGGTCGACCAGCATCTGAAGTGCCCCGAAGTAGCGAGCTCCCTGGTAGTAACCGTCGCGAGCCGTCTCCTCCTGCCAGGTGCCCGTGACCGCACTGTTGTCGATCTGGAGATCGAGGGTGAGAGGGCTGTTGGGGTTGAGCGACGCGTTCGGCAGGCTGCGGCCCGTGAGCCTGTTTCCGTGCTGGAGCAGAACGACGTGATGCTTGCCGGTGAACACCTCGTTGTTCCGGCCGCTGCTCACGAATTCGTAGCGCGACACCCACACCCCGGAGTAGTTGATGCGAGGCGAGGCCTGAGGGGTCGGTGAACCGCTCGCCTCGGGGATACCGACGGGCGAGCCTTCAAGGTCGTGTCCGCCCCGGCCGTCGTCGGAGATGCGTGCCATGGGTACTTGGGCTGCGAACCCCAGGCTCTCGACAGGCAGGCCCGTGACGCTTTCCAGGGCTCTGGCGTAAACGGGACGGGGGGCGGCTGTGGTGCCGCTCTCCCATCGCTGCACAAGGCGCTTCGAAGCGTCGTTCCGCTGGCCGGCGCGAGCTCCGGCGTCACGGATGGCGCGGGCGAATTCATCCTGGCTGAGGAGCAGTCCCATGCGAACCGCCCGAAGGGTGCCGTTCGGTGTGTTCATGCGGTAACGGTAGTCCGGTCACCTGTGTAATGACACCGAAATGACGCCCTACGCGGCGCCCTTTTAACGTCCTGAGCGTCGTCGCGCGATCCGCCGTGGTGCGGCCACTGTGAACGGTGACAGCCACCCCCGATGGAAGCGGGCGAACGTGTCGAACAACGGCGATCAGCGAGCTCCCGAGAGAACGACCCCCGAGGTGATCGAAAAGCACCCCGTCGGTGTCCTGGTCATCGACCTGCGGCGGCAGCGGCTTGGGCGGGTGATGGGGCATGAGGGGCCGTATCTTCAGCTCCGCCCGCCCGGTGGAGGGCGTGAGTGGGACGCCGATCCCGGACGCGTCCGTCAGGCCGAGGGAGACGAGATCCTTCGTGCGGGCGTGTACGAGGTGAGCCACGTGGCCCCGGAGCGGACGCCGTGAGCGCGCAGCCCGAGGCCTTGCCCGATGCGAAGACACTCAGCAACCTTCAATTGACCGAGCAGGCCTGTGCGTTGTGCGGGCGGCGCCTGTTCCGTGATCGGTTGCTCGGCTGCGTCACGTACCGGGACAACTTCGGCAGGGAGACCACCGCGGAGTTGTGGGCGTGCGCGCCGGTGTGTCCGCGGTGATCAAAACGTGCCGGGAGTGCCGCGAGGACACGGCTGAGCCGATCGCCGTCGGCCTTGAGTCCACGATCTCCTGCGGCGGGCGGGTCATTTACCTCTGCCCGCCGTGCCGTCTTGATCTCAAGGTCGTGCCGCTGTCGCAGCATCCCGAGGGCTCCCACGGACGGGTGCTGTACGAGGAAGACACCGCCCCCTGAACGGGGCAATCAGCATGGCGTGGACGGCCGTCGGCCGTGACGCCCCCTCCCCTCAGACGGCCGTGTGCGGCTCCGCGCGGCGCGCAGCCGCTTCGGCGACATCGATGGCCGTCCAGGCCATGCCGATTGCCCCGTCGATCACGGCGCGGTCCGCCGTCGGGGTGCGGCACGCGGCGGTGAACTCCGGCTGGTGGTTGACCGCGGGGAGGCAGTCGAGGCCCAGCATGGGGTGGATGGTGGGCACGGCATGGGAGACGTTTCCCATGTCGGTGGCGGCGCCCGCGACAGTGCTCGGCAGTTCGGGGAAACGGCGGCCGAGCGCCGTCGCGTTGGCGACCCACAGGGCGAGGAGATCCTGGTCCGGCCGCAGGTCGGCGTAGTCGGGACCGACCGGCGCGGTGGACAACTCGCAGCCCGTGGCCAGTGCGCCCGCCTCGAAGCAGCGGTGCACCCGCTCCGCCAGCGGCCGCAACGCGTCCATGCTGCCGCTGCGTACGATCCAGCGACCGCGGCTGGAGTCGGGGATGACATTCGCGGCGGAGCCGGCCTCGGTGACGATGCCGTGTATGCGGTCGGAGGCACTGGTCTGCTGACGCAGTAGCCCGATGCCCACCTGAGCCAGCGTCATGGCGTCCGCCGCGTTGACGCCCAACTCGGGGTAGGCGCCGGCGTGAGCCGCCTTGCCCTGGTAGGTCACGTCGAACTGGGTGACGGCCAGGCCGGGCATCGCCGCCATCTCGATCGCGGCCGGATGGACCATCATGGCCGCGTGCACGCCGTCGAAGGCCCCCTGTTCCAGCATCAGCACCTTGCCGCCTCCGCCTTCCTCGGCGGGCGTGCCAAGTACCCGTACCGTCAGGCCGAGTTCGTCCGCCAAGGGGGCCAGTCCCAGACCGGCGCCGACCGCCGCGGCGGCGATGACATTGTGGCCGCAGGCGTGGCCGATGCCGGGCAGGGCGTCGTACTCCGCGCAGATCGCGATGTGGGTCGGCCCGGTGCCGACCGTCGCCTCCACGGCGGTCGGCAGTCCGCAGTATCCGTGCCGGACCGCGAACCCCGCCTCGCTCAGGGCATCGGCGACCCAGCGGCTGGCGAGATGCTCCTCGAAGGCCAACTCGGGGTGGGCGTGGATCCGGTGGGACAGCGCGATCAGGTCGTCTTCCGCGGCACGGATGCGCCCTGCCGCAGCTTCCTTGGCGGCGGTCACAGGGCGCCTGCCGGGGCGGTGGCAGCGATGTGCACGGCGGCGGGCCGGGTCGCCGCGTCGTACGCGGCACGCGCCCCGGTGGCTCCCATGCCGCTGTCGCGGGCGGGTTCGTAGAGCCGCTCGGGTCCGCCGCCCTGCCACTGGTTGATCCAGACGACGCCCACGGGCAGGTGCGCGGCTGCCGCGATGTGATTGGGGTCGTCGGTGTACACGGTGGCGGCGAGACCGAAGCGGGAGGCAGCCGCGCGCGTGAGGCCCTCCTCGAAGCTGGAGACGACGGTGACGGGCGCTACGGGGCCGAACGTCTCCTCGGTCATCACGAGCATGGTGTCGTCGACTCCGGTGAGCACGGTCGCCGGGTAGAAGTAGCCGGGACGCTCCGGTAGGGCACCGCCTGCGCGGACGGTGGCGCCCTTGCTCACGGCGTCCTCGACGTGGCGTCGTACGGTCTCGCGCTGCCGCGCGTCCACGAGCGGCCCGAGCATGGTGGCGGGCTCGAGACCGTCGCCGACGGTGAAGGTCCGCGCAGCGGCGGTCAGCGCCTCGACGAACTCGTCCGCGATCCGCTCATGGACGTAGATGCGTTCCATGGAGGTGCAGATCTGGCCGGTGTTGATGAACGCGCCGAAGGCGACGGCCTGCGCGGTGGCCACCGGATCGACCCCGGCGTCGATGACGGCGGCGTCCTTGCCGCCGAGTTCGAGCACGCTGCGGCTCAGGCGGTGGCCGGTCGCCGCCCCCACGGCGCGACCGGCCCCGACGGAGCCGGTGAAGTGGACGAGCCGTACCCCTTCGTGTTCCGCCAGCGCCGCGCCGGTGCGGCCGTCGCCGAGGACCAGGTTCAGCACGCCCGGCGGCAGCCCGGCGGAAGCGGCCAGCTCCAGCAGCCGCACCGTGGAGACCGGGGAGAGCTCGGAGGGCTTGACCACGACGGTGTTCCCGGCGGCGAGCAGCGGACCGAGCGCGCCGAGCACCATGACGACCGGAAAGTTCCACGGGGTGATCACGGCGGTGACGCCGAGCGGGTGGCGGACGATGTCGGTCCGCTCGCCCGCCGGCCCCGGACCGGCCACCGTTTCGCTGAACGGGTACGTCAGCGCCTGGTCGGCGGCGGCCTTCAGCCCGGCCACGGCCCCCGCTATGAAGGTGCGCCCGATGCCGACCGGTTTGCCCATCTCCCGGCATTCCAGTTCGGCCAGTTCGTCGGTGTGCGCGGCGATCGCGTCGGCCCAGGCGTGGATCTGTTCCACGCGCCGCGCCACGGTGAGCGCGGCCCACTGGGACTGTGCCGCGCCCGCCGCGGCCACGGCACGCTCGACGTCGGCGGCGTTGCCCGCGCGGAAGTGCGCGAAGGCTTCCTCGGTGGCGGGGTTGACCACGGCGACGACATCCTCGCCGACCGCTTCTTCCCACCGGCCGCCGATGAAGTTCTGCAGGGTTTCCATGGTGATGCCGTTTCTGTTCGGTACGGGGCGGGACCAGGTATCCCGGCGGCCCCGGGCGTACGAGGCGGGGTCAGGCGTCGAGCCGGTCGGCCATGAGCTCGCCGGTCATGATGGCGGCGAGATTGGTGTTGGCCCGGGGCACGGACGGGAAGACCGAGGCGTCCACGACCCGCAGACCCCGGACCCCCTGCACCCGGCAGGCCGGGTCGACGACCGTCCCGGCGGCCCCCGGGGCGCCCATCCGGCAGGTACTCGTGCCGTGCTGGGCGTCGATGACCGTGGACAGCAGGTAGTCGTCGAGGTCGCTGTCGTTCGCCAGGGCCGCGAACAGCGGACGGTTCGCCTCTTCGACCGATCCGCCGAGCACGGCTGCTGTCCCGGCGCTGCGGCTCAACTCGACGAGGGCACGCACACCTTCGCGCATCGGTGCGAGGTCACGCTCGTCGGACAGCATCCGCTGCGCGACGTACGGGTGTGTCGAAGGGTCGGTGGAGACCAGCGTGAGCTCGCCGCGCGAGTGGGTGCGGTTCAGCCAGACGCCGAAGGCACCGGCGTGCGACTGGGTGTTGGCCGTGGCCATGGCCAGCACGTTCTGGTTGAGCGAGACGAACATGAGGTCGTCGGAGTGCGTACCGGCCTCGCTGGACCAGCGCACGCACACATTGGTGTGCCGGTCGTGCGGCGACTTGATGGCGGCTTCGGCCCGCAATGGCAGCGAGAGCACCGTCATCGCGTGGTCCTGCATACCCAGCCCGACCGGCAGGTCCTGGCGGACCTCGATTCCCAGCGCCCGCAGCTGACCGGCGGGGCCGATGCCCGAGCGCAGCAGGATAGCGGGGGAGTGGATCACTCCGGCGCTGAGGATCACCTCGTCCGCGTACTCGGTGACGACGGAGCCGTCGATCACCGCACGGACACCGATCGCGCGGTCGTTCTCGAAGAGGACGGTGTCCACGAGCGCGTCGCCGCGGACGGTGAGGCCGGCCAGCTCGCGTGCGGGTTCGAGGTAGGCGTCGTTGACGCTGACGCGGCGCGCGTCACGTGAGTTGATCGGATAGGGCGAGACTCCGGTGGCGCCGGGGGCGTTGACGTCGGGCGCCCAGCCGAACCCCGCCGCCAGGGCCGAGTCGGCCAGGGCCCGGTCGACGCTTCCCCAGGCGTCTTTGGGGGTGCGGTGGATCGGGGTCGGTCCGCCGCGGCCGTGGTAGGTCTCGTCGCCGAATTCCTCGTCGTCCTCCAGCTTGGCGAAGTAGGGCAGGACATCCCCGGGGGTCCATCCGGTGCAGCCGAGCCGGGCCCACTCCTCGAAGTCCTCCATCGGCGGCCTGATCGCGATCTGGCCGTTGACGGACGAACTGCCGCCCACGCCCCGGCCGCGCCAGTACGGGGCCTGCAGTTGTTTTTCGGTGCGTGAGGAGTTCAGGCCGGTCCACACCAGGTGTTGCGAGGCCGCGGGGTCCATGAGGGCCACCACGGGATTGGGCGAGCGCCACGCCTCCGGCATCTGCGCCGAGCGGTAGTCGGGGCCCGCCTCGAGGAGGAGGACCCGTCGGCCGCGAGCGGCGGCGCGGGAGGCGATCGCCGAACCCGCTGAGCCCGCGCCGACGACGATCAGGTCGAAACCGTGTGCTGCCATCTCTACTCCTTGGTGCGGGAGGAGTCGCTGCGCCGCGATGCGGGAGCGTCCCGCGCCGGTGACTTCTGCGCGGATGCTGGTAATCTGACGTACGAAGAAAGTTCAGTCAAGAATGAATATTCATTTTTTTCCGTACAGGGGGATGGGTGTCGCCAGCCGCCGACAGCAACTCAGCCATGGGCGACGAGCCGCTGATCGAGGACTTCGGTCAGCGGATCGGACGCGCGATGGGATGGCCGCCCATGGCCGGGCGGCTGGCGGGTGTGCTCATGCTCAGCCCGGCCCCCATGACGCTGTCGGAACTGCAGACGACCCTGGGGGCCAGCAAGGGTTCGGCATCCGAGATGACCCGCCTGCTCGTCGCGAACGGCACGGTCGAACGGGTCAAGGTGCCCGGCGTGCGCCAGGCCGGTTACGTGTGGCGCGACGACGCGTGGAGCGGCTGCCTCCAGCATCAGCTCGACCAGACCCAGCAGTTGCTCGAACTCGCCCGCACCGCGCAGGAGCGGGGCCGCGGCATGGGC
>NZ_JBNNJZ010000236.1:0-12166 GCF_050270335.1 Streptomyces sp. NPDC059900 | reverse complement strand
GCTTCTCTCCCTGCGCAGGGGACACACGCTGTACGAATTCTCCTGTGATATGCCTATTGTGTGTCCCGATTCCCGGGGAGCCGCAAGCCGACGCGGTCGGCCCTCTCAGCGGGCGGGCTCCCCCGGCGCTGCTTAGCGTGACAACGTGAGCGACCAGAAACCCCCAGGGCGGGCCCCCCACGGCTGGCCCCACGCCTTTGTCACCGTGCTCGCCGCGCTGCTGGCCATGGCCGTGGTCGCCGCGCTCGGACTGTGGGCCGCAGGAGCAGCGGACCTGCCCGGCGGCGCGTTCCCCAGCGTCGTCGCGGCCGTCGTCGTGATGGCGGTCGGCGGCTCCGTCGGGCTCTCCGGCGACGCGGGGGCGATCGCCGGGACGAATGCGGGGCTCTCCGTGCTCCCCCTCTCGGTCACCCTCGTCGGGGCCCTGGTGATCGCCGCCGGGTTCCTGCGGCCGCTGCGGCACCGGGCCGTCGCCGACGCGAGGGAGCTGGGCGGCTGGGCCGCGCGGTTCGCGGTGCTGTGGGTCGTGCTCCTGCTCGGCATCGGCCTGCTGGCCCGCCACCGGTTCACCATCGATCTCGGGGAGGGGGACGCGGCCGACATCGGCGATCTGCTGGGGGCCACGCCCCAGGTCGGCTTCGAGACCGACGTGCCGCTGACAGTCCTGTTCGGGCTGCTGTGGCTGGTGGGCGTCCTCGCCGTGGCGCTGCTCGTCTCGCGCGGGGCCCCGCTCCCGGCCCGCCTGCTGCGCTTCCAGGAGTCGGTGCGGCCCGCCGCCTACGCCATGGTCGTGCTGCTGCTCGCGTACGTGGCCCTGGGGCTCGTCGTCGGCCTGGTCGTGGCGGCGACCAAGGGGCATGCGGCCGAGACACTCGCGGTCCTGCTGCTCGGGCTGCCCAACCTCGTCTGGCTCGCCTTCACCGTCGGACTCGGCGTGTCCTGGGAAGGCCGCGTGGACGGGCCCTTCGGACTGCCCATGCCGCGCGTCCTGGACGACGTACTGCGCACTCCGGACGACTCCACGCTCAGCCTGCGGACGCTCGCCGAGCACGACGGCCGGGTGTGGTGGCTCCTCGTCGTCGCGGCGGTCATGGTCCTGGGAACCGCGTTCCTGATGGCGGCGCGCTCGCCCGCCCGGATGCGCGCCTGGCAGCACGCCGTCCACATGGCGGTGGCGCTGACGCTGACGGTGCTCGCCGTCTGCCTGCTCGCCCGTGTCCTCGCCCACTTCGGCCTGTCGATCCTGGGCATCGGGGATCTCGGCGGCGGCCTGTCCGGCCTGGTGAAGCTGGATCCGCAGCTGGGGACGGCGTTGATCCTCGCCGTGGCCTGGGGCCTGGTCACCGGTTTCATCGGCGGTCTGCTCACCCGCAGGGTCCACCGACACGGTGAGGTGGAGAAGGACGCACGCTCCCGGCCCTAGCCCGGCAGCCGCCGGAAGACCGGCCGCGCCCAGCGGGGCGGCTCCGGAGGCGCTCCCGGGGCGGCGGAGGCCCCCACGACCCGGACGTCCACCTGGGTCGCGGGGTGACCCTGCGTGCCACCCGTGGCGGCGGCACGCAGCGCGGCGGTGAATTCGATGCAGGAGCCGTACCGGTCGTCGGGGCTCTTGGCCAGCGCCTTCGCCAGCACCCCGTCGAGAGCGGCGGGGACCTCGGGGCGCTTCTCCGTCAGGCGGGGCGGCTGGTCGTACTGATGGGCCCAGAGCAGCGCCATGTCGTCGTCGCGCTGGAAGGGCGGCCCGCCGGCCATGGTCTCGTGGACGACGCAGGCGAGGCTGTAGACGTCGCACCGCCCGTCCACGGGGCGGCCCGAGATCTGCTCGGGCGCCACGTAGTCGAGGGTTCCGACGAACTGCCCCACGGTCGTGAACCCGGTCAGTGACAGGGACTTCTTCGTCAGGCCGAAGTCCGTGAGGTAGACGTGCTCGGGGTGGTCGCTGTCCGTGCCCTTGGCCACAAGGATGTTGCCGGGCTTGACGTCACGGTGGACCAGGCCGTGGTCGTGGGCCGCGTCGAGCGCGGAGGCCACCTGGGCGGCGATGCGCAGGGCGGCGCCGACAGGGAGCGGGCCCGACTCGTCGAGCAGGTGGCGCAGGTCGAGCCCGGGGACGTACCGCATGGCGATGTAGAGCACGCCGTCCGTCTCGCCCGCCTCGAAGACCGGCACGATGTGCGGGTGCTCGATCGCGGCGGCCACCCGCGACTCGTGCGTGAAGCGCTGCCGGAAGGTGTCGTTGCGTGCGAGCTCGGGGGCGAGCAGCTTCAGGGCGACGGTCCGGTCGAGGCGCAGATCCTTGGCGCGGTAGACGACGGCCATGCCGCCGCGCCCGATCTCACGCTCGACGCGGTACCCGGCGATCTGCTGCCCGACCAGCTCGGAGGGCCGCCCGGAATGGACGCTCGCTCCCGCCGACACGTCGTCGCGCGGCGCGGTCCCCATCAGCCCTCACCGGACCGGACCGGCGGATCGGGGTCGACCGCGAGGGGCGGGATGCGCCGGGTGGCGTCCTCGTCGTACGAGGCGGGCGCGGCGGGCGCGGACCCCGGACCGGCCACGGCTTCGACCACCTGGGTGGGCTCCGGGCCCACCGCGCCCACGGCCTGCGGCGTCTCAGACGTCCGGTCCGGTCCGTCCGCCCCGTCGCCGTGGACGCTCGGGCCCTCTCCCGCCGCGTAGGTGCTGAGCTGCGTCCCGTCGCAGTACACCCACCGCTCATGCTCGGCGTCGTAGAGCCATATCGACTCGCCGTCCACCACCATGCCCACGCGCAGTCCGCGCGTCCGACCGCGGAAGGTCTCGCCGTCCGCGCCGCCGCTCGCCAGTTCCTGCGTCGCGCGGCGGTAGCGGCCCAGCGCCTCCTCCGTTCGCGCCAGGAGCGGGTCCGGGTCCGCCGTGCGGGTCAAGGGCTGGCCGGCGGGCGGCGGGTCGCGCGGGACGGCGATCAGGAGGCGGGCGTCGACCCAGGCCGACCAGCCGTTCGCGCAGACGATCCGGCCCCAGTCCCCGAGCCGCTCGGCCACCTGCACGGGCAGCAGCGCGTCGAGCGGCGACGTCGGACGGTTCGCGTCGGGTGCCTCCCAGGCGGGCAGCCCGTCCTGGGGGACGACATGTGTGGGCCGGAACTCCGCGGTGGTCATCCCGTCCGCCCCTACTTCCGCATGACGGCGGGTTCGTGCCGTCTCAGGAGCCTGGCGACCACGTATCCGAAGACGGCCGAGAGAACCAGCAGCATGCCCATGTTGACCAGCCAGATGCCCGCGGAGTGGCGGAAGAGTGGATCGGCCGTCAGCTCTCCCGGCACGATCCTGCCGAGCCCGATGGTGCCCGCCATCGCGCCCAGCGCCCACCGCGAGGGCACGAGCCACGCCAACTGCTCCACACCGGGCACCCCGTGGAGTTTCAGGAGCGCGCCGCAGAACACCACCTGGACGATGGCCAGGAGCACGAGCAGCGGCATCGTCACCTCTTCCTTGCGCACCAGGGCGGAGACCAGGAGCCCCAGCATCATGGCCGTGAACGCGAGGAGGGCCACCGCCAGGGTGATCTCGACGAGCGGCGGCATCAGCACGCCCTCGCCGCCGGGCGCGTTGAGGTCGACGCCGAGCAGCGCCACCAGGGTCAGCACGACGGCCTGGAGCACGGTGATCGTGCCGAGCACGACGACCTTGGACATCAGGTACGCCGATCTGGAGAGCCCCACGGCCCGTTCGCGCCGGTAGATGACCCGCTCCTTGACCAGCTCCCGCACGGCGTTGGCCGCGCCGGTCAGGACTCCGCCCACGCAGAGGATGAGCAGCGCGTTCATCGCCGTCTCCTGCGTCAGCCTGCTCCCGGCCAAGGCGCGGGCCATGGCGCCCATCACGAACGGCAGCGCGACCATGATCGCGAGGAACGTCCGGTCCGCGCCGAGCGCGGCCGTGTACCGCCGCACCAGCGTCCGCAGCTGCGCACCCCAGCTCTGGGCCTTCGGCGGTGGCGCGTAGGCGGCGACCGGAGCCGCGGCGCCCTGCGGCAGGGGCGGCTGCGCCGAGGAGTTGACGATGTACTGCTGGTGGAAGGGCGAGCGCCGGTACTCCCCCGCCCAGTCCCGGTCGCGGTCCCCCTCGAAGGCCTCGAACGCCTCGGGCCACTCCTCGAAGCCGAAGAACGGCAGCGCGTCGCCCGGCGGCCCGTAGTAGGCGATCCTGCCGCCCGCCGCGAGCACGAGGAGCCGGTCGCACCCGTCGAGGCTGAGCACGCTGTGCGTGACGACGATGACCGTGCGGCCGTCGTCGGCGAGGCCGCGCAGCATGTGCATCACCGAGCGGTCCATGCCGGGGTCGAGCCCGGACGTCGGCTCGTCCAGGAAGAGCAGGGACGGCTTGGTGAGCAGCTCAAGGGCGACGCTCACGCGCTTGCGCTGTCCGCCGGAGAGGCTGTGGATGGGCTGGTCGACGCGCTGCTCCAGGCCCAGCTCGCGGATCACCTCGTCGACCCTAGCCCGGCGTTCCGCCTTCTCGGTGTCCTGGGGGAAGCGCAGTTCAGCGGCGTATCCGAGGGCCCGGCGCACGGTGAGCTGCGCGTGCAGGATGTCGTCCTGCGGCACGAGACCGATGCGCCGGCGCAGCTCGGCGTAGTCGCGGTAGAGGTCGCGGCCGTCGTAGAGGACGGTGCCGTCGTCGGCGGGGCGCAGGCCGGTGAGCGCGTTGAGGAGGGTGGACTTCCCCGCGCCGCTGGGACCGACCACGGCGAGCAGGCACTTCTCCCCGACGGGGAAGGAGATCTTGTCGAGGAGCGTCTTGCGGCCCCGGTCTACGGCGACGGTCAGCGCCTGGACATCGAGCGACACCTCGCCGGTGTCGACGTACTCCTGGAGCTGATCGCCGACGAGGCAGTACGCGCGGTGGCCGACGCCGACGATGTCCCCCGGCGCGACCGGGGCGCGGGCCACCGGCTGGCCGTTGAGATAGGTGCCGTTGTGGCTGCCGAGGTCGACGATCTCGTACGAGCCGTCCGCGAGGACTCGCAGCTCGGCGTGGCGGCGCGAGACGACCAGGTCGTCGATGACCAGGTCGTTGTCGGCCGCGCGGCCGATGCGGACGGTACGCGCGGGCAGCGGGCGCACGCTCGTCGGCCGGCGGAAGGTGCCGGTGGCCGAGGGCGTGCGGACGGCGGAGGGGCGCTCGGGCGCGGCGGGCGCGGGAGGCTCGCGGCCGACGAGCACGGCACGCGGGCCGTCGGCGACGCTGCCGAAGCGCAGGACGCTGCCGGGGCCCACGCCCCACTCGTGGATGCGCCGCCCGTCGGCGTACGTGCCGTTCGTGCTGTGCTCGTCCTCGATCGTCCAGTGGTCGAGCTCGGCGTGCAGGACGGCGTGGTGCCAGGAGACGCGGGCGTCGTCGATGACGATGTCGCTCAGTGGATCGCGCCCGACGTGATAGTCCCGGCTCGGACTCATCACCGTGGAACCGGTGTCGGTCTCCAGGACGAGTTCGGGCGCGGTCGGCGCTACAGGGCGCTCTCCCATGCCCGAATTCTACCCATTTGGCCGTCAGGTGTCCCGCCCGGCGGCAGACCCCCTCCCCGCGTGAAGCACCCCTCCCCACGTCAGGCGCCCCCCGAGGTCAGGCGTCCCCGTACGCCTCTCCCCCGAGCTCGAAGAGCGCGCTGCCCGCGGTCGCGTCCGCGAGCCAGGCGGCGAAGGCCTCCACCTCGGCGTCGGGCAGGCCGATCTCGATGGTCACGGAGTCGCCGTACCGCACGTCGCGCACCTCGCGCCCCGCCGACCGCAGATCGTTCTGGATCTTGCCCGCGCGCTGGTGGTCGACCGTGACGGTGGCGAGCCTGAAGCGCCTGCGGGTCAGGGTGCCCACCGCGTCGAGCGCCTCGCCGACCGCTCCCCCGTAGGCCCTGATCAGCCCTCCGGCGCCGAGCTTGACCCCTCCGTAGTAGCGGGTCACGACGGCGACGACGTAGCGCATGTCCCGGCGCATCAGCATCTGGAGCATCGGCACACCGGCGGTACCGCCGGGCTCCCCGTCGTCGCTTGCCTTCTGCACCCCGGCGTCGGCCCCGATGACGTAGGCGAAGCAATTGTGCGAGGCGGACGGGTGTTCCTTGCGGATGCGGGCGACGAAGTCCTGCGCCTCCTCTTCGGTGGCCGCGGGCGCGAGGGCGCACAGGAAGCGCGAGCGGTTGATCTCGGTCTCGTGCACGGCCTCGCGGGCCACTGTGCGGTACTCGTCGTGCATCCCGCCAGAGTAGGGCCCCCGCGCAGGCCACGGCCCCGGTACGGTGATCCGTTGTGACGTCACCCGAGAATCGCGTACGCCAAGTCCCCCGGAGCACCGACGTGTTGGGAACGCTGCTCGCCGCCGCCCCCGTGACCGTCGTGGAGACCCGCGAGGACCCGGCCGATCCCTTCCTCTTCCCCGAGGAGGCGGACGCCGTCGCGCGGGCCGTGGACAAGCGGCGCCGCGAGTTCGCGACGGTGCGCCAGTGCGCCCGCAGCGCCCTGGCCGGGCTGGGCGTGGAGCCCGTGCCGATCCTGCCGGGCCCCAAGGGCGCGCCGCGCTGGCCGGACGGCATCGTGGGCAGCATGACGCACTGCACGGGCTATCGCGCCGCCGTCGTGGCCCGCGACTCGGCGGTCTCGTCCGTCGGCATCGACGCGGAGCCGGCCGCTCCGCTCGCCGACCCCGATGTCCTGAACCTGGTCACGGACGAGACGGAGCGTACCGCGCTTGCCGGGCTCGGCGTCCGGCATCCGGACGTCCCCTGGGACCGGCTGGTCTTCAGCGCCAAGGAGTCCGTCTACAAGACGTGGTTCCCGCTCACCGGGCGCTGGCTCGGCTTCGAGGACGCCCGGGTGGACCTGGCCGCGGACGGCACGTTCACCGCGGACCTCCTGGTGCCGGGGCCGCGGGTGGAAGGGCGCGAGCTGACCGGTTTCAGGGGGTCTTGGCTGATACGTGACGGTATCGCCGTCACCGCCATCGTCCTGCCGCTCACTCCTCCCTCGCCCGATAGGTAGCAGCACCGCCGAGCCACGTGCCGAGCACCCTTACGTGCCGGATGGCCATCGGGTCCACGGTGCGCGGGTCGGCGGAGAGCCGGACCAGGTCGGCGGGCGCACCGGGCACGAGGGCGAGGCGGTCGTCCGCGCCCGCCTGGTGGGCGACACCGCTGGTGGCCGCGGCAAGGGCCTGCTCGACGGTGAGCCGCTGATGCGGGATCCAGCCGCCCTCCGGGGCTCCGTCGAAGGTGCGCCTGGTGACCGCGACCTGGATGCCCTCAAGGGGTTCGTACGAACTGACGGGCCAGTCGCTGCCGAAGGAGAGCCGCACGCCGTCGCGCGCGAGCTCTCCCATCGGGTACTGCCGGTCGGACCGTTCGCCGCCGATCCGCGGCATCGACAACTCCGTCTGGAGCGGGTCGGGCTGTGCCCACAGGGGCTCGAAGTTGGCGATGACGCCGAGCGCGGCGAAGCGCGGCAGGTCGGCCGGGTCGACGAGCTGGACGTGGGTGATCACCGGGCGGCGGTCCCTGGCGGGGTTGGCCAGGACTGCGGCCCCCACCGCGTCGAGCGCCGCCCGGACGCCCGCGTCGCCGATGGCGTGGATGTGCGTCTCGAAGCCGTCGGCGTCGAACGCGCACACCGCTTCGGCGAGCGCCCGCGGCTCCCACACGGGCATGCCGCAGCTGTGCGGCGCGTCCAGATAGGGGGCGAGCAGGGCGGCCGTCCCGCCCTCGATCACGCCGTCGCTGAAGTACTTCACCGTGCGCGCCGACAGCATCGGGCCGCCCTCGGCAGTGACACGCGCGCGCATGGCGTCGAACGGCTTGCGCTGGTCGCGCCAGCGGTCGGGGTCGGCGCGCTGGGCCAGGTCGACGCGCACGCTCAGCGCGTCGTGCCGGGCCGCCGCGAGGTAGGCCTCGGCCGTCTCCGGCTCGACCCAGGCGTCCTGCACCCAGGTGATGCCCGCTCGCGCGTACGCGATACCCGCGCGGCGCACGGCTTCGACGAGTTCGGCCTCGTCGCGGGCCGGCACCTGGTCGAGCACCAGGTCGCAGGCGTGCCACTCGCGCAGGGTGCCCAGGGGCGAGCCGTCGGGGCGCCGGACGATCCAGCCGAGGCGCGGATCCGGCGTCGTGTCGCGCACGCCGGCCCGGTGCAGCGCCCGGGTGTTGCACCACACCGTGTGGTAGTCGTGTGCCCGCAGCACGACGGGCCGGTCCGGCACGGCGGCGTCGAGCCACCGGGCATCGAACTCCCCGTCGGGCGCGAGCGCGGGGTCGTAGGAGGCGCCGACGATCCACTCCGCGTCCGGGTGCGCCTCGGCCCACCGGCGGACTTCCGTGACGATCGCGTCGACCGAGGCGAGGTCCTTGATCTGCGGGCCGAAGCTCTCCAGACCCCCGAAGAGGGGGTGGGCGTGGCCGTCGCCGAAGGCGGGCATGAGCAGCCCGTCCCCCAACTCGACGACGTCTTCGGCCGCTTCGGCGAGCGCGCGGGCCTCGTCCCCGAGCGCGACGACGCGTCCGTCTCGTACGGCCAGTGCCGTCGTGTCTCCGTGCGCGGGGCTTCCGGTGCGCACCCGCCCCAGGAAGACCCGCGTCGCCGTCCCGTCCGCCATGCTGTTCCGCCCCTCTGTCACACGCTCTCGGCGTCCACTGTCGTCAGCCGTCGGTACGTCTGCGGTGCGCGCCGCCGGATCCGCAGGGCCAGTGCCGCTCCCGCCGCGAACAGCACGGGCAGCGGCGCGATCAGCACCGCGTTGACGCCGCTCGAAGCTCCCGTCAGGAGATCGAGGTTGGCACACACCAGGGCGATCAGTACGGCGAGGCCCGCGCAGGCGGTCAGCGGGGCGGCCACCACCCGCCAGGCGGGCATGCCCCTGCGGTCGCGCCGGAAGAATCCGTACACCGCGAGCGCGGCCAGCGCCTGCATCAGCATGACGCCGAGGATGCCGGAGCCGTTGCTCCACAGGAAGGTGACGGTGTACGGGTCCGCGCCGCTCGCGACGGTCACCGCGACCACGGCGAGGGCGACGGCCGACTGCGTGACGACCGCGGTGGCGGGTGCCCGCGTCTTGGGGGACACGGTGCCGAGGTTGCGCGGCAGGAGGCCTTCGCGGCCCAGGGCGTAGAAGTAGCGGGCGGCGCCGTTGTGGAAGGCGAGGGTCGCGGCGAAGGCGCTGGTGATGATCAGTACGTGCATGGAGTCGGCGGCCCATGCCCCGGCGAACCGCCCGGTGGCCGTGAAGACCATGTCGGCGCCGCCATCCCCCTCGGCGACGGCCTGCGCGCGGTCGGCCCCGTACGCGTTGATGATCATCCATACCGTGAAGGTGTAGAAGAGGGCGAGGAACGCCACCGCGATGCAGGTGGCACGCGGCACCGTGCGCTCCGGCTCCCGTGCCTCCTCCGCGTAGATGGCCGTCGCCTCGAACCCGACGAAGGCGCCGACAGCGAGCACGAACATGCCGCCCACCCCCGCGCCGCCCAGGTGCTCCGGGGAGAGCGTGCCGAAGTCGAGGCCCTGTGGACCTCCCCCGTGCGCGAACAGCCCGGCTTCGAAGACCAGGAGCACGAGGACTTCGAGGACCAGGGCGACACCGAGGACCCTGGCGCTGAACGTGACCTTCAGATAGCCGAGCACCCCGATGGCGACGAGCCCGGCGACCGCCCAGATCCACCAGGCCACCCGGACCCCGGTCAGGTCCTCGAAGCCGGACTCGGTGAACCATCCGAAGGCGACGAGCAGTCCGGCCTCGATGGCGTTGTACGAGTAGAGCGCGACGTACGCCGATCCCGCTCCCGCCGGGCGTCCGAGCCCGCGGCCGATGTAGGCGTAGAAGGCGCCCGCGTTGCGCACGAAGCGGCTCATCGCGGTGAACCCGGCGGCGAAGACGACGAGCAGCAGCCCCGAGAGGAGATAGCCGAGCGGCGCCGCCCGGCCCGCCATGCCGATGGAGAGGGGTGCCACTCCTGCCATCACGGTCAGCGGCGCGGCGGCGGCCACGACGAAGAAGACGAGGTCACCGGTGCCGACGGCACCGCCGCTCAGGCCCTTGGCGCCGTGGGGGGTGGGTTCGCTCACGCGGGGACTCCGGCCTGCTGGGGGGGCTCGGGCAGGGGCGGCCCGAAAACTAAAGCCTTTAGTCCGGGTCGCCAGGACCGTACTCTGCACGCGGGCGGCTGTGAAGACCGCGTCCACAGAACCCAGTTACGGGAGTTGCGGGATCATGGGCAGAGGCAGACCGCGCGTACCGGTGCTCGGCGCGGACCTGATAGCGCGCGAGGCCCTCGCGCTGATCGACGCCGAGGGGGCCGGCGCCTTCAGCCTGCCCCGCCTGGCCGCGCGGCTCGGGGTGAAGACCGCCTCGCTCTACAACCACCTGGACGGCCGCGCCGAGATCATCGAAGGCGTACGGCGTCTGATCGTCGAGGAGATGGACGTCTCCGCGTTCCGGACGCTGCCGTGGCCAAACGCCCTTGCCGCGTGGGCCCGTTCGTACCGCGACGCCTTCGCCCGGCATCCGCACGCCGTCGAGCTGCTCGCCACCACGACCATCAGTTCGCCGGCCACCCTGAGCATGTACGAGACGGTCGTGGCCGCCCTTGCCCGCGGCGGATGGCCGCAGGAGCGGTTGACCGGGGCGCTGACCAGCGTCGAATCGTTCCTCCTCGGCTCGGCGCTCGACCTCGTGGCACCGCCTCTGATGATCGAACCGGCCGGGCACACGCCGCGGGTGCCCGTCCTGGCGGCCGCACTGGCGAGCACCGCGGGCGGCAGCAAGGCGGGGCGCGCCGACGAGGCGTTCGCCTCGGGGCTCGACGCGCTGATCCGCGGACTCGTGGCGCAACTGGATGAATTGCGCGGGGAGTAGCTTCCGGCAGCGCGGGACCTGCGGTCAGAGGCCGCGCGCCGGGTCGGCGAGGGTCTCCCAGAACATCGCCTCGTAGCGCTGGAGGAGCTTGCCGTAGCGCAGGGCCGACCCGGTCGTGTCGAGGCCGCGGCCCAGGCCCGCGCCCACCGCGGCGAGTGCCTGCCGCTCCAGGTCGGGTGCGGGCTCGGCGAAGAACGCGAAGAACCCGCAGGCCTCATCGCTGAAGCCGTAGTGGTCGGGGAGGGCGCGGGCGAGGGTGGCGCAGTAGGCGCCCCAGGCGGCGAAGTTGGCGGTCAGGGCGAGGACCACGTCGGCGGGGGCGCCGTTCAGGGCGAGCCAGGCCACGTAGGCGGGATAGGCCTGGCAGCCCGCGCGCGGCTCGTACGAGTCGGCGTCGGTCTTGTCCACCCCGCATGCCGCGACCAGGGCGTCGAGCCGCTCGAAGGCGAGCGTCTCCCCTTCGGCGAGCGTGCGGAAGAAGGCCTCGCACTCGGCTTCTCCCGCGTCCGCCGAGCGTGCGGCCAGGTGCAGGAACGAGCGCCGGTCCGCGGGGATCACGGAGCGCTGCTCCAGGGCGAGAGCGGTGATCGCGGAACGGTTCGCGGTGCCGTCCGCGACCCGCGGGACGAGCGGGTTGGCCGCCGGGTCCGGCGCGAGTTCCGCCGTCACGGCGTCGAGCAGTTCCTGTGCGGTCCGGGTCATCGCCTGTTCTCCCTGCCTCGGGCGGACCTCCCGGCCCGCCTGCTAGCTTCTACACTGTTGTAGAAACAAGAAACCTCGACATACCGACACACCGACATACGGAGCTCTCATGGCCCTGTGGGACCGCGTCAAGGAATCCGCATCGACGATGCAGACCCAGCTCATGGCGAAGAAGAACGACCTGAAGAGCGGCGCCTTCCGCGACTCCAGTATGGCGATGTGCGCCCTCGTGGCGGCCGCGGACGGCACCATCGACGCGTCCGAACGCCAGCGCGTGGCGCAGCTCATCGCCACCAACGAGGTGCTGCAGAACTTCCCCGCCGACGAGTTGCGGCGCCGCTTCGACACGTACCTCGACAAGCTGACCGCCGACTTCGACTTCGGCAAGGTCAGCCTGTTGCAGGAGGTCGCCAAGGCGAAGAAGAAGCCCGCCGAGGCGCGCGCCGTGATCCAGATCGGCATCGTCATCGGCGGCGCGGACGGCGACTTCGACCCGACGGAGCGCGCGGTCGTCCGGGAGGCGTGCTTCGCGCTCGACCTGCCGCCGCACGAGTTCGACCTCTGACCGGCCCGGATCGGTGTACCGCCTG
>NZ_JBNNJZ010000235.1:0-12217 GCF_050270335.1 Streptomyces sp. NPDC059900 | reverse complement strand
CTTCTACGTCGGCTCGGTCGTTCTCCTGTCGATGCTGCTGCCGTGGAGCAAGTACAGCGCGGACCAGAGCCCCTTCGTCACCGTGTTGTCGAGCATCGGCATCCCGGCGTCGACGGGCAGCCGGCGCGCGGAGGGCGTGTCCGTGCCCGCGCCGAGTATGTCCAGGAGCTTCGCCGAAGCGCGCTCGGCCTGGGCGAGCACGGCGGTGGACAGGGCGCGGTTGCGCGAGACCACGTTCCGCGTCACTTCGAGCTCGTCCAGGGCGAGTTCGACGTCCCTGCGGTCGTCGAAGTACGGCTCGAAGCACGGCCAGTGCTGCACCATCAGCTCGCGGAGCTGGGGCAGCGTCAGGAAGCTGAGGACGTTGTCGTCGGCCGGGTCGAGCAAGTACCCCTTGCGGCGGCTGACTTCGCGTACGGCGACGGCCCGCTGGACCCACTCCTGACCGGCGGGACCGGCGGCGGCGACCACCCAGTCGTCGGCGTGCACCGGTTCGTAGATGGGGCGCAGAACAGCGGCCACGACAGCGCGCAGCCGCTGTTCCACGAGATTCAGCCAGATGTAGGCCCGCCCGGCGCGCTGGGCACGGGTGCGCACCTCGCGCCAGGCATCGGCGCCCCAGTCCAGTTCGGGTCCGATCTGAGATCCCATCTCCATCGGCCGCGCCAGGGACACCGCTCCGGGCGGGCCGTCCGCGGAACCCCCCTCGTGACCCTCGTCACCAGGGGGCAGTTCCCGCCCTCCCGAGCTCACCCAGCGCACCCCTTCCGCTCCCCCGAGCACTCCCCCGTTCAACGATCAAGGAAGGGTACTCCGGGAGCGGCGGCCGGTGCAGCCGGATGGAGAGGGTGTTTTCTCAACTACCGCCCTCCTGTATGGCCGTTCTGGTCGGCGAGGTCGGGCGGAGTGAGCGGATTCATAGCGGTCACGTCACGCGGGGCGAGGGAGAAGCCCTGCCAGTGGACCGGCATGGGCTGCTGGTCCTCGTCCCGAGCGATGTGGTGGAACCCGATGTTGACCCAGGTGATCGGGTGCTTCAGCGTCTGGCCGTTGACCCATTTGTCCACGCTCTTGCCGCCGCAGTTCGAGGACAGGTTGTCGCTGGAGTACTTCTCGCACTTCTTGTACTCGGTGAAGTACACGTCGTGGTTGCTGTAGTTGCGTCCGGGGTGCTTGACGGTGTGGCCCGGCACGATCTCGTAGGAGCGCTTGTGGCCGTCCGCGTTCTTGCCGGCCGTGCTCACCACACGCCACCAGCGCATGCCCTTGACGTCACCGACGAGTTCCTTGGTGACGGGGGTGCGGGTCGTCTTCGTCTTCGGGTTGCCGTTCCCTGCGGGCGGCGTCACCTTGGAGTCGTACTGCTCGACCTTGGCCTTCGGGGAGCCGTCGAGGCCGAAGTTCAGGCGCCAGGAGATGTTGTGGCTGTGGCTCTCCGCGTAGTCACGGGCGCCTTTGCCGATCGGCCAGCCGCGGCCGTCGGTCCCGTTGTAGTCCTCCGGTGCGAGGCTGCCCGTCGCGCCGACGTTCGAGGTGATCGTGCCGTCCGACGAGAAGCGCCACTCGGTGATGTACTCGTACCAGGAGGCCTGGTTGACGGTGTAGACGAGCAGGTCCTTGCCCTGCGCCTGGTAGACCTTCTCCGGGTTGGAGTAGATGTCCGGCGTCATGCGGTAGGCGTGGCCACGCGCGCGCGTGGTGGTGCACAGGCCCTTCACCTTGCCGCCGGGGATCGGCGAGGAGCTTCCGACCTTGACGGTCTTGATGGTGCCGCCGGGACACTCGGCGGGCTTCAGCGGCAGGAGGTCCGTGCCGAAGGTGGCGCCGGTGATGTCCTGGTACTCGTTCTCGCCGTCGTCGTAGGGCACGTGGACCTGGGCGAGCCGCGCGCTGGTGAGGACGGGTATGGGCTTGGGTTCGTTCTTCGGCTGGTACGAGATGTTGTCGAGCACGAGCCCGGCGTTGGTGTTGTAGTGCCAGCACATGCGCCAGGTGGTACCGCCGTCGACGGTCTGTTCGATGCGGTAGTCGTCGCTGCACGCCGGGGCGTCGGCGGCGGGGGCGTCCTTGGCGGCGTTCTGTGTGGCGCCCGCCGGTCCTGCGGCGGCGACGGCGGTGCCCAGGAGCGCGGTGACCGCAAGGCCGATGGAGACGCGCTTGCGGGCGCGCACAAGTCTGTTCACGAGCATGCGAAATGACTCCCTTGTACGGAAGTGAAGGAGTGCGGGCGGGTGTCCGGCCGCTCAGCGGAGGCGGGTGACGGTGCGGGCGCTCAGATCGACGATCAGGTCACGGGTGTCGATCCAGGGGCCGTTGACGACCTTGCTGACGACGCTCAGGCACCGGTGTTCGCCGCACTTGGCGAGCGGGGCCGGCAGTTTCTCGACGGTTTCCTTGTGGAAGACGAAGGCGCTGAGCGTCAGCTGGTCCGGCGAGGTCAGCTCCTTGTCCATCGCGTGCTTGTAGTCGCTCTTGAGGTCCTTGCCGAGCGGATCGGCGATGAGCAGCTGCGCCGCCTCGCGCAGTTCGTCCTTCGCCGCCGGCGGCTGAACGCCGTGCGAGGTGTCGGTGTTCTCGACCTTGCCCGTTTCGAGGTTGACGGTCTTGGTGACCAGCTCGTCGGACTTGTAGTCGTAATAGACGATCTCCGCGCGGCGCGGCCTGTCGGGGTCGACGGCCTCGGTCGGGTCCGCCTCGCTCAGGTTGCTCGCGAGGAGCTGCGGGCCGCGGTCGCCCTCCACGTCACGCGCGGACCTGCGCAGATTGCCGGTCATGGCTATCTGCTCGGCCCGCTTCGTCTCGTCGTCGGTCAGTGGGTCGCTGCCGATGCCCTTCTCGCCCTCTTCGGGCGCGGCCTCCACGACCCCGTCCTTCGGGATCGCGTTCTGCTGTGCCGCTCCCGCGGCCTCGCTGCGGTCCTCCCCCGCCCCGGCCGAGCCCCCCAGCGTGAGTCCTGCCATCACCGCGGTGGCTGCGACGGCGACCGCCGTGCCCGCCACTACCTTCCCCAGATGGCGTCTGACTATTTCGCGCACATCCCCCCCAATTTCCCCTGTTGCCCCACTTATGGGCATGACAAGTATGTGGTCGGTCCGTTAGACGGCCTCAACTCCTGGGTGGTTGCCCCACTTTCGGGGAGACTCTGACCAATGTGACCCCGGGCCGAGGGGGCGGTAGTGGAAGAGTCGGATGCATGCAGGTGTGGCCAGGGCAGGCGTATCCACTCGGTGCGACGTACGACGGCGCCGGCACGAACTTCGCGGTCTTCTCCGAGACCGCCGACCGCATGGAGCTGTGTTTGCTGCACGACGACGGCTCGGAGACAGCCGTCGAGCTGCGTGAGTCCGACGCGTTCGTGCGCCACGCGTACCTGCCCGGCGTGATGCCGGGCCAGCGGTACGGCTTCCGTGTGCACGGCCCCTACGAACCGGAGCAGGGGCATCGCTGCAATTCGGCGAAGCTGCTGCTCGATCCATACGCCCGGGCGGTCAGCGGCCGGGTCGACTGGGGAGAGGAGGTGTACGGCTACCGCTTCGGCGCCCCGGAGAAGCGCAACGACATGGACTCCGCGCCGCACATGATGACCTCCGTGGTGGTCAATCCGTACTTCGACTGGGGCGACGACCGCCCGCCGCGCACCCCGTACAACGAAACCGTCCTCTACGAGGCCCACGTCAAGGGCCTGACCATGCGGCATCCGGACCTCCCGGACGAGCTGCGCGGTTCGTACGCGGCGCTCGCGCACCCGGCGGTCATCGATCATCTGACGCAGCTGGGTGTGACGGCGCTCGAGCTGATGCCGGTGCACCAGTTCGTGAACGATCACCGGCTGGTCGACATGGGCCTGAACAACTACTGGGGCTACAACACGATCGGCTTCTTCGCGCCCCACAACGCGTACGCCTCCTGGGGCGACCGGGGCGAGCAGGTCCTGGAGTTCAAGCAGGCGGTCAAGGCGCTGCACGAGGCAAACATCGAGGTGATCCTCGACGTCGTCTACAACCACACGGCCGAGGGCAACCACCTGGGCCCGACGCTCTCCTTCAAGGGCCTGGACAACGCCTCGTACTACCGCCTGATGGACGATTCCCGCTACTACATGGACACCACGGGGACCGGCAACTCGCTCCTGATGCGGTCGCCGCACGTACTCCAGATGATCATGGACTCGCTGCGGCACTGGGTCACGGACATGCACGTGGACGGCTTCCGCTTCGACCTCGCGGCGACGCTCGCCCGCCAGTTCCACGAGGTGGACCGCCTGTCGTCTTTCTTCGACCTCGTGCAGCAGGACCCCGTGGTGAGCCAGGTCAAGCTGATCGCCGAGCCGTGGGACGTCGGCGAGGGCGGCTATCAGGTGGGCAACTTCCCGCCGCTGTGGACCGAGTGGAACGGCATGTACCGCGACACGGTGCGCGACATGTGGCGCGGCGAACCGCGCACCCTCGCGGAGTTCGCATCGCGGCTCACCGGCTCGTCCGACCTCTACCAGGACGACGGGCGGCGCCCCCTGGCGTCGATCAACTTCACCACCTGCCACGACGGATTCACGCTGCACGACCTCGTCTCGTACAACGACAAGCACAACGAGGACAACGGCGAGGACAACCAGGACGGCGAGAGCCACAACCGCTCCTGGAACTGCGGCGCGGAGGGCGAGACGGACGACCCGGACATCCTGGAGCTGCGCGAACGGCAGATGCGCAACTTCATCGCGACGCTCATGCTCTCCCAGGGCGTCCCCATGCTCAGCCACGGCGACGAGTTCGCCCGGACGCAAGGGGGCAACAACAACGCCTACTGCCAGGACAACGAGATCGCGTGGGTGCAGTGGCCCGAGGGCGAGAGCGCCCAGCTGGAGTTCACGCGCGCGATGGCGTGGCTGCGGCGCGATCACCCCGTCTTCCGCAGGCGGCGGTTCTTCCACGGCCGTCCGGTCGAGGGCACGCACGACGAGCTCTCGGACATCGCCTGGTTCACGCCGGAGGGCGAGGAGATGACGCAGGAGGACTGGGACGCGTCACAGGCACGGGCACTGACGGTGTTCCTGAACGGCAACGCCATCTCCGAGCCGGGACCGCGCGGCGAGCGGATCTCCGACGACTCGTTCCTGATGATGTTCAACGCGTCGCCGGAGCCGCTGGACTTCGTGATCCCGGTCAATCACGGCCGTCAGTGGCAGGTGGTCGTGGACACCGCGCAGGCGCAGGGCGTACCGCCGGACACGGGGGCCAAGGCGGGGGCCGGGGAGCGCCTGACGCTCGCCGACCGCAGCCTCACCGTGCTGCGGCGCCCTGCGTGACCAAAGAGGCGTCGTTCGCGCTGCCGTCCGCCTTCGGGCGGGCGGCCAGCGCGATCAGGAACGCGACGGCGGCGGCCGCGCTGCCGAGCGCGAACGCCGCACCGGGGCCGTACGACTCGGCCAGGCGCCCCGCCACGGCGAGCGTGACCGCCTGGCCGCCCACGAAGGCGCTCGCGGCGAACGTCATCCCCTCGGCGAGCCGCTGCGGCGGGCAGGAGCGCTCGGTGAGCGCGAAGCCGGTGATCAGGTTCGGGGCGTAGATCGCGCCGAACACGGTCACCACGAGGTACAGGCCCGTCATACTGTCCGTCCACACCAGCGGCAGCGAGAGCAGCGCCGCCGCGGCCGTCGCCACGCGCCAGCGCGCGTGCAGCCCGAAGCGCTCGGGCAGCGCGGCCATGGACAGGCCCACGACGGCGCTCATGACACCCATGGCGGCGTAGACGAGTCCCGCCTGGCCCGGCTGCCCCAGCTCCCCGGTGAGCGCCGTGATGCCCGCGCCGCAGGCGCCGAGCAGGACGCCCACGAAGACGAGCCCGGCGCGTACGACGATCACCTCGCGCGGGAGCCGCCGGCGGACGCCACGCGCGCGTGCCCCCTGCCCCGTCTCCCGGACCGCCCGCACGGTGCGGCCGGTGGGGTGCAGCGCGAAGCCGGAGCCGCAGACGGCGACCAGGAGCGCCGCGGCCCCGAAGGCGTACGCCGGATGGCCCGCGACGGCCGCGAGACCCACCAGGGCGGGGCCGAGCACGAAGGACAGCTCGTCCATGGTGCTCTCCAGGGAAAGCACGGTATTGACCAGACGGTCGTCACCGCCCGCCCCGCGCACCAGCGGGACGGCGCGGGCACGGGCCAGCGGTCCGATCCCCGGGATGCTCGCGCCGGCAAGCACGGCGAGGACGACGAGCGCGGGCGTGGGAAGGCCGAGGAGGGCGCCGAGCGTGTACACCGCGATCGCCGCGGCGTTGAGCAGCGAGAAGCCGAGGACGACGGCGCGCTGGCCGCGACGGTCGGCGAGGCGGCCGACGACCGGGCCCATGGTCACCTGGCCGAGCGCCAGCGCGCAGGCGACCACGCCGCCGGTGGCGAGCGATCCGCTGGTCTCGGTGACCAGGAGGACGCTGCCGAACTGGATCATGGCAACGGGGAGCCTGCCGAGGAACGAGATCACCGGAAGGAGCGCTCCGGTGTGCCCGATCACTTCCCGGTAGGTGTCCAGCAGACCCCGTGCGCCGGACTCGTCCCGTCCGGTCTGTTCCTCTTCAGCCATCGTCCGACGCTAACGACGCACCCGCCGCCACACGCATGAGTCGATGGCACGAAAGCCCTTCGGGCGGGTACGTAGGTTCGCATGACGCCTGAGCGCTCGGAGCCCGCGGTGCCGCCACCGCCCACCGCCACGTACCGGCTGCAGCTCCAGCCGGAGTTTCCGTTCGCGGCCGCCGAAGCGGCCGTCCCGTATCTGGCCTCTCTCGGAGTCTCGCACCTGCATCTGTCGCCGGTGCTCGAAGCCGTCCCCGGGTCCACGCACGGCTATGACGTCGTGGACCACGCGCGCGTGCGGGCCGAGCTCGGCGGCGAGGAGGGGCTGCGGGCCCTTTCGCGCACCGCGCGGGCACACGGGCTCGGCCTTGTCGTGGACATCGTGCCGAACCACATGGCGGCGGTGCCCCGCCACAACCACGCCCTCTGGGAGGTCTTGCGCGAGGGCCCCGAGTCGCCCTTCGCCCGGTGGTTCGACGTCGACTGGGAGGCGGGCGGCGGCCAGGTGCTGATCCCGGTGCTCGGGCGCGGCGTCGGGGACGAGCTGGAGCGCCTGCGGGTCGACGGGGACGTGCTGCGCTACCACGAGCACGCGTTCCCCCTCCGGGACGGCACCGCGGAGCTGCCGCTGCCGCAGCTCCTGGACGCCCAGTGGTACCGCCTCGCGTGGTGGCGACTTGCCCGTACGGAGCTCAACTACCGGCGCTTCTTCACCATTTCGGACCTCATCGGGGTGCGGGTCGAGGACCCGGAGGTATTCGACGCGACCCACGCGAAGATCCTCGCGCTGCTGCGGGAAGGGGTCGTGGAAGGGCTGCGGATCGATCACCCGGACGGGCTCGCGGACCCGGGGGCCTACCTCCAGCGGCTCCACGAGGCCACCCACGGGCGCTGGACGGTCGTGGAGAAGATCCTCGCCGACGGGGAGCAGCTGCCCGCCGCGTGGCCCGTCGCGGGCACCACCGGCTACGACGCGCTGCGGCACCTCGACGGCCTGTTCACGGACCCGGCGGGGGCCGGTGAACTCCTCGGCCAGTACCGCAGGTTCACGGCCCCTCCGGTGGACCGGGGCGGCGACTGGGGGGCGACGGTGCGGCGCGCCGCGTACAAAGTGCTCACCCATGAGCTCGCCGCCGAGACCGACCGCCTCACACGGGAGGCGACCGCGCTGTGCGCCGGGGACCCCGCGCTGCGCGACCATGCGCCGTGGGCACTGCGCACCGCCCTCCTGGAGCTGCTCGTACGACTTCCCGTCTACCGGCCCTACGTCTCCGGGGGCGTCGAACCGGCCTCGGTGCTCACGGTGGGGGCCGCCGAAGAGGCCAAGGCCGCCTTCGCGGTACGCGAGGAGGCCGAGGCCGTCGACGTCGTACGGGATCTGGTCCTCGGGCGCCTGGGGTCCGGGCCCGCGCTCGACGGCTTCCGCGCGCGGTTCGCGCAGACCTCGTCGGCGCTGCGGGCCAAAGCGGTCGAGGACACGGCGTTCTACCGGCACGCGCCGCTCCTCTCCTCGGCGGAGGTGGGCGGCTCTCCCGAGCGTCCCGCGGTGTCCCCGGAGGCGTTCCACGCCTACTGCGCGCGCGTGCAGCGCGACTGGCCCTATGCGGGGACGGTGCTCAGCACGCACGACACGAAGCGCAGCGCCGACGTACGGGCGGGCATCTCCGTCCTCACGCAGTGCCCGGAGCAGTGGGCCGACCTCCTCGTCGACCTGACCGAGCAGACCGCGCGGGCGGGCGGCACCAGCGCGCCGGACCCGCAACTCGCCTGGGCGGCCTGGCAGACGGCCGTCGGCTTCGGCTTCCCCTACGACGAGCGGCTGCAGAAGGCACTGCTCAAGCACGTGCGCGAGGCGGGCCTGCACACGAGCTGGACCGAGCCGAACGAGGCGTACGAGAAGGCCGTGACGGCGTTCGTGGAGGCGGGCCCCTGCGGACCGCCGCTCTACACGGTCGCGGAGTTCGCGGGCACGCTGCGGCCCCATGTGCGGGCCAACCTCCTGGGGGCCGCGCTGCTCCAGCTCGCGATGCCCGGCGTGCCCGACCTCTACCAGGGCACGGAGAGCGAGTACCGGGCCCTGGTGGACCCGGACAACAGGCGGCTCGTGCGGTTCCAGCCGCACGTCCTGGAGTACCTGGAGCAGCACCGTGAGCGCTGGGACCTCTCCGAGGAGAAGCTGGCCGTCACGACGACCGCGCTGCGGCTGCGCAGGCGGCGCCCGGAGCTGTTCGGCGACGCGGCGACGTACGAGCCGCTGGCCGCGCGGGGTCCCGGCGCCGCGCACTGCGTGGCCTTCGCGCGCTCCGGAGAGGTGATCGCCGCGGCGACCCGGCTCTCCCTGCGGCTGGCCGAAGCGGGCGGCTGGCGCTCCACGGAGCTGGCGCTTCCGGAGGGGCGGTGGACCGATCTGCTCACGCGGGGGCGGGAATTCACCGGGCACGCGCGCGTGGCGGAGCTTTTCGGGGAGCTGCCCGTGGTGCTGCTCGAACGGACCTCGGGAGGGGCGGATCGAGCGGCCTCAGGAGGGGCGGACGAGTAGGAGGCGGGGCGCCCGCACCAGGAGCCCGCCGGGCGCGGGCCTGAAGCCGGGCGCCCAGCGCAGGCCCGGCATGGCCGCGAGCAGGGCCCGCAGGCCGCACTCGGCGACGAGTCCCGCCACGGTGGCAGCCGGACAGAAGGGGCCCTGCGCACCGAACGCGAAGTGCGCCGGGTCCGCGCGGAAGATGTCGTAGCGGTCGGGGTCGGCGAAGCGGAACGGGTCGCGTCCCGCGGAGCCGATGAGGCAGGCCACGACGGATCCCGCGGGCAGCGCGGTGCCGGCCAGGGTGATCGGGGCACGCGCGCGGCGCAGCACGACGGGCGTGGGCGGATCCCGGCGCAGCGACTCCGCCCAGGCGCCGGGTATCAGCCCCGGACGGGCGCGCACGAGGTCCAACTGGGCCGGATGGTCGAGGAGGTTGGCCAGGAAGGAGGCAAGGGCGAGAGCGGTGGCCCCGCCGCCGCCCGTGAGGAACGCGGCGGCACGAGCGGTGACGGCCTCGTCGTCCGGGAGCGCCTGCCCGTCCGCGCCGGCACGGCACAGCACGGAGAGCAGGTCCGCGCCGGGACGCTCCCGGCGCCGCACGACATGGGGGCGCAGCAGCCCGGCGAACTCCGGGTGCACTCCGTCGGCGTGCACGGGCCCCGTACGGCACCACTCCCGCACCCGCGCGGCGTCCTCCATCGGCAGGCCGAGGGCGGCGACGGCAGCCGCAGCGGGCAGCCACGCGCTGAACTCGGCGACGAGGTCGACTTCGCGCCGCCGGGCCACGCGCCGGGCGAGTACGTGGGCGATGCGCTCGGCTGCGGACCGCAGCGCGGGCTCCACGAGGCCCCGGCCGACCGGAGCCGTCCCGGTCGCCGCCGGTCCGCTCCGGGTGCCGTGCAGTACGGCACGCACGTCCGCGTACCGGCTGATCAGCCAGGCTCCGAGGAGTTCGTCGCGGACGAGGGGGAAGCTCTCGCGGAGGGTGCGGTAGAGCGGATGGGGATCACGCTCGGCGCCGGGGTCCGCAAGGCCGGGCGGCGGCACGCGATGCCCGCGAGGGGGCGAGCTCAACGACACGGCGGACCCCGTTCCGGCTCGGCGCGGCGGACAGCCGTGCGATGGGGTTCCAGGGGATCACCGCGGGGCGCTCCGTGCAGTCCTCATACACCCATTCGGGTGATGCTGCGGGTCTGTGACACAGGGGAACGACATCGCTTGGGCCGCACGCTTGACACCCGCCCTACCACGTGGCGTACTGCGGATTGCTTCAGCGGACAAGTCAGGGGTGAGTCAACTGGCGGAGCAGCGCTATCCCAATGTGGCCGAACTCGTACTGTCCGCAAGGGAGTTGGCCGCACACCGCCCCGAGCTGAGCACCCTGCGCCAGGTGGGCGTATCGCGCGCGGGAAGACCCCTGCACCTGCTGTCCGTCGGCAGCTCCCGCCGTGCCGTCCTGGTCGTCGCCGGAGCGCACGCGAACGAACCGACCGGCGGTTCGACGCTGCTCCGCCTCGCGGAGTGGGCGCTGCGCGACGAGGACCTGCGCGCCGACACCTCCTGGCACTTCCTCCTGTGCGCCGATCCGGACGGCGCCAGCCTGCACCGCACGCCCGCGCCGCGCACCCTGTTCGACTACCACCGGCACTTCTTCCGCCCCGCGGGCCCCGAGCAGCCCGAGTGGTCCCCCTCCGTACTGCCGCCCGACCGGCTGCCGCCCGAGACCCGCACCCTGACCGGCGTCATCGACGAGCTGCGGCCCTACTTGCAGGTGTCGCTGCACGGAACCGATCTCGGCGGCAGCTGGGTGCAGCTGACGCGGGACATACCGGGGCTCGCGGAGCCGTTCGCCAAGTCGGCGGCGGAGCTGCACATCCCGGTGGAGACGGGGGCTTCGGACGCCGCGGGCTGGCCGGTCTCGGGGCCGGGGGTCCATGTGCTGCCGGGCCCCGGATCGGCCGCCGCCTATCCGAGCCTCCCCGAGGACGCCCGGCACACCACCTGGCACCACGCCCACCGGTACGGCGGCCTGACCGCCATCGTCGAGGTCCCGATGTGGGCGAGCGACCTCGTGGACGACGCGGCAGCCCACCCCTCCCCGGTCCTGGCCCTGCGCGGCTTCTCGCGGCGCCTGCGGCAGGACGCCCGCCTGGTCGAGGACATACTCAACGAAGCACTGCCGCGGCTCCCCGGGGCGCACGGCCCGCTCCTTCGCGCGGCACGCTGGGCGCTCGACCTGGTGCCCGGTCTCGCCGACGACTGGGCCAGGCTGCCGCCCGCGGGGACGTCGATGGCGTACATAAGCAGCGTCGACGCGTTCGGGCGCCGCCTCCCGCTGCGGGCCGCCGCGATGCTGCTGCGGGTTCTCGACACGGCGGGCGACCGGGCCGCGCCCCGCCTCGAACGGCTCGTGCTGCGCTGGAGCGACGCGTTCGCCGAACGGTTCAGGGCGCGCTGGGTGCCGCTGGAGCACCAGGTCGAGCACCAGTCGCGGACGACGGTCGCCGCCGCACGCCACGCGCGCGTGCAGGGCGACTGACCGCGGGCCGCTCCGGGGGCCTCACGAAGCGGGCCCCTCCGAAGACCTCACGAGGCGGAGAGCCGGAAGCCCATCTTCCCGAAGCTGACCTGATCGCCGTCCTGGACGACGGCCGCACCGATCACCCTGCGGCCGTTCACGGACGTGCCGTTCGTCGACCCGAGGTCGCGCAGCACCCACATGCCGCCCTGCCTGCTCAGCTCGGCGTGCACCCGGGAGACCGTCTCGTGGCTGAGCCTGAGCCCGTTCGCGGGGTCGCGGCCGATCCGCAGCGGGTACGGGTTCGCCGGCACCGGAAGGAGCAGCTTCGGCAGCTTTTCCGCCTGCCAGACCCTGCGCAGCCGGACCGTGAACCCGGAGACCGCGCCGACGGCGCCGAACACCGCCCGCGAGAGGCGGCCCTCGGTCTGCAGATCGGCGGTGAGCGCGGCCAGTTCGTCGGGCTGCCGGGCGGCGAGTGCGAGCTCCATGCGCCGCACGAACGTGTCGTGCGAGAGCTTGCCGAGTGCGGCACCCTCCCTGAGCACCTTCAGCGCCCTGTCGCGCTCGGCGTCGGTCAGCCGCGCGGGGTACGTGTGGATCTCGAAGG
>NZ_JBNNJZ010000234.1:0-12221 GCF_050270335.1 Streptomyces sp. NPDC059900 | reverse complement strand
TCGTGACACTTCATGATCATGTAAATATGGTGTGCAGAGGGACCTGAAAAGGGACGCAAAGAAGCCGCCGGGGCATCGGCGGCCCCGGCGGCTTGCGTGACGTGCGACGGCGGTCGGACCGCCGTGTCGTCGGAGGTCAGACCGCCATGTTGTCGGCGAGCTCCTCGCTCAGATTGGACTCCGTACCCGGAATCCCCAGGTCCTGCGCGCGCTTGTCGGCCATGGCGAGCAGCCGGCGGATACGGCCCGCGACCGCGTCCTTCGTGAGCGCAGGCTCGGCGAGCGCGCCCAGCTCCTCCAGGGAGGCCTGCTTGTGCTCCATGCGCAGCCGTCCGGCCGCCGCCAGGTGCTCGGGGACCTCGTCGGCGAGGATCTCCAGGGCCCGCTGCACCCGGGCGCCCGCGGCGACCGCCGCGCGGGCCGAGCGGCGCAGGTTCGCGTCGTCGAAGTTGGCCAGGCGGTTGGCGGTGGCCCGCACCTCGCGGCGCATCCGCCGCTCCTCCCAGGCGAGCACGGACTCGTGCGCGCCGAGCCGGGTGAGCAGGGCGCCGATCGCGTCACCGTCCCGGACGACGACACGGTCCACGCCGCGCACCTCACGGGCCTTGGCCGCGATCTGGAGCCTGCGCGCCGCGCCGACCAGGGCGAGCGCCGCCTCCGGGCCAGGGCAGGTCACCTCGAGCGATGAGGAGCGCCCCGGCTCGGTCAGCGAGCCGTGCGCCAAAAACGCCCCGCGCCAGGCGGCCTCGGCGTCACAGGTGGCCCCCGAGACCACCTGTGGCGGCAGGCCCCTGATGGGACGGCCGCGGCCGTCGACGAGGCCCGTCTGCCGGGCCAGCTGATCGCCGCCCGCCACGACCCGCACGACATAGCGCGAGCCGCGCCGCAGTCCGCCCGGGGCCATCACGATCAGCTCCGAGCTGTGCCCGAAGATCTCCAGGATGTCCCGCTTCAGCCGCCGTGCGGCCATCGCCGTGTCCAGCTCCGCCTCGATCACGATGCGGCCGCTCACCAGGTGAAGGCCGCCCGCGAACCGCAGGATGGCCGAGACCTCCGCCTTTCTGCAGCAGGTCCGGGTGACGGGAAGCCGGGAGATCTCGTCCTTCACCGCTGCCGTCATCGCCATGGGCCGATCCTTCCATGCATCCGAAAAATACGGTCGTACGCGGTGGCCAGGAGCTCCGGATCGTGCCTCGGAGTGCCGTCTTGCCTGGCCACCGGCGCCAGCTCGACCGTGGCGCCGAGCCGCTTGGCGGCATCGGTCAGTGACTCACGGTCGGGCACGGCGGCGTCGTCGGCCAGCACCACGTCCAGGGCGAGTTTAGGGGCGTGTCGGGCCAAAACCTCCAAATGACGCTGCGGAGAGAACCCATCGGTTTCACCGGGTTGCGGCGCGAGGTTGAGCGAGAGCACCTTGCGGGCCTTCGTCTGGACGAGCGCGTCGAGCAGTTCGGGGACCAGGAGATGCGGGATCACGGAGGAGAACCAGGAGCCGGGGCCGAGCACCACCCAGTCCGCGTCGAGCACGGCGGCGACCGCCTCGGGGACGGCTGGCGGGTCGTGCGGGACCACGTGCACGGACTGCACCTCGCCGGGCGTGAGCGCGACCGTGGCCTGCCCGCGCACGGTGTCCACCTCGTCCGGACGGTCCGGGTCGTGCCCCTTGACCAGCGCCTGGAGCTCCAGCGGGACCGCGGACATGGGCAGCACGCGCCCGTGCGCGCCGAGCAGCTTGCCCACCAGGTCCAGCGCCTGGACGTGGTCGCCGAGCTGCTCCCACAGGGCGACGATCAAGAGATTGCCGACCGCGTGTTCGTGCAGGTCGCCCTTGGACTGGAAGCGGTGCTGGATGACGCGGGCCCACGTCTGGCCCCAGTCGTCGTCGCCGCACAGGGCCGCGAGCGCCTTGCGCAGGTCGCCGGGCGGCAGGACGCCCAGTTCGTCGCGGAGCCGCCCGCTGGAGCCGCCGTCGTCGGCGACGGTGACCACGGCGGTGAGGTCGCCGGTGATGCGGCGCAGTCCGGCGAGCGAGGCGGACAGGCCCATCCCGCCGCCGAGCGCCACGACCTTGGGCTGGGTGCCCCGCTTGCGGCCCAGACGGTTCAGCCGCAGGGAAGCCTTCACTCTCGCCCCATGTCCCGGTGGACGATGACGGTCTCCACTCCCTCGGACACGAGACGGGCCGCGAGCTTCTCCGACATGGCGACGGAGCGGTGCTTGCCGCCCGTGCAGCCGACCGCGATCGTCACGTAACGCTTGCCCTCGCGGCGGTAGCCCGCGGCGATGAGCTGGAGCAGCTCGGCGTACCGGTCGAGGAACTCCTTGGCGCCCGGCTGGTTGAAGACGTAGCCGGAGACCTCTTCGTTGAGCCCCGTGAAGGGACGCAGCTCCGGCACCCAGTGCGGATTGGGCAGGAAGCGGCAGTCCACGACGAGGTCCGCGTCGACCGGCAGGCCGTACTTGTAGCCGAACGACATGACCGTCGCCCGCAGCTCGGGCTCCTCGTCGCCCGCGAACTGGGCGTCCATCTTGGCGCGCAGCTCGTGCACGTTCAGGCTGGAGGTGTCGATCACCAGGTCGGCGTCGCCGCGCAGCTCGCGCAGGAGCTCGCGCTCGGCCGCGATGCCGTCCACGATCCGGCCGTCGCCCTGCAGCGGGTGCGGACGGCGGACCGACTCGAAGCGGCGCACCAGGGCGTCGTCCGAGGACTCCAGGAAAACGATCCGCCGGGTGACGTGCTTGGCCTCCAGGTCCGCGAGGGACTGGCGCAGATTGTCGAAGAAGCGGCGACCGCGGACGTCGACGACGACCGCGATGCGGGCGACGTTCCCCTGCGAGCGCGCGCCGAGCTCCACCATGGTGGGGATCAGCGCGGGCGGCAGGTTGTCGACGACGAACCAGCCGAGGTCCTCCAGACACTTCGCCGCGGTGCTGCGCCCCGCTCCCGACATACCGGAGATGATCACCAGCTCGGGGATCGCCGTCTCCGCGGCCTCACCCGGTGTGATGGTGCTGCCCGTACTCACTTGTTCGCCGCCTTCGTCGTGCTCGGTCATGGCTCCTGCCCCCGTCGTTCTTCCGAGGTGCCCGCGGACACGGACTCCTCGCCATCGCTGGAGGCTCCCGCGCCCGCGGGCTCCTCGTCTTCAATGATCTCTCCGGTCGCCGTGTTCACGGCGGGTCCGGCAGGAACCGCTCCGGCCAGGGCCGCGACGATCGACTCGGCCGTCTTGCGGCCTATGCCCGGAACCTCGCAGATCTGGTCGATTGTCGCGGATCGCAGCCTCTTCACCGAACCGAAGTGCTTGATCAGCGTCTGCTTGCGCGCGTCGCCGAGGCCCGGCACGGCATCCAGCGGTCCGGCCTTGAAACGCTTGGCCCGCTTGGTGCGCTGGTAGGTGATCGCGAAGCGGTGCGCCTCGTCGCGGACCCGCTGGAGAAGGTACAGGCCTTCGCTGGTGCGCGGCAGGATCACCGGGTCGTCGTCGCCCGGCACCCAGACCTCTTCGAGGCGCTTGGCCAGGCCGCAGACCGCGATGTCGTCGATGCCGAGCTCGTCCAGGGCGCGCTGGGCCGCGGCGACCTGCGGCTGGCCGCCGTCCACGACGACGAGCTGGGGCGGGTAGGCGAAGCGCTTGGGGCGGCCGTCCTCCTCGGTCAGGGCGCTGACCTCGCCGTTCGCGGAGCCATTCGCAGATCCGTTCGCAGGTCCGTTCGCCGTGCCGTCGGCTGCTCCGTCCGCCTCCGTGCCCGCCGTCCCGGCTGCCTCCTCGGGGTCCCACTCCCCCGTCTGCTGCTTGTCGGAGAGGTAGCGCCTGAAGCGGCGCGTGAGGACCTCGTGCATGGAGCGGACGTCGTCCTGGCCCTCGAAGCCCTTGATCTGGAAGCGGCGGTATTCACTCTTGCGTGCGAGGCCGTCCTCGAACACGACCATCGAGGCCACCACGTCGTCGCCCTGGAGATGCGAGATGTCGTAGCACTCGATGCGCAGCGGGGCGCTGTCGAGGTCGAGCGCTTCGGCGATCTCCTCCAGGGCGCGGGAGCGGGTCGTGAGATCGGACGCGCGCTTGGTCTTGTGCAGCACGAGCGACTGCTGGGCGTTGCGCGCCACGGTCTCCATCAGCGCCTTCTTGTCGCCGCGCTGCGGGATGCGCAGCGAGACGTTCGAACCGCGGCGCTCGGTCAGCCACTCCTGGACGGGCTCCACGGGTTCGGGCAGCGCGGGGACGAGCACTTCCTTGGGTACGGAATCACCGCTCTCCTCTCCGTACAGCTGCTGGAGAGCGTGTTCGACGAGGTCACCGCTGGTGACCGCTTCGACCTTGTCGGTGACCCAGCCGCGCTGACCGCGCACCCGGCCGCCGCGGACGTGGAAGATCTGGACGGCCGCTTCGAGCTCGTCCTCGGCGAGGGCGATGAGGTCGGCGTCCGTGGCGTCGGCGAGGACGACGGCGCTCTTCTCCATGGCCTTCTTGAGGGCGCCCACGTCGTCACGCAGGCGGGCCGCCTTCTCGTACTCCATGTCCTCCGCGGCGTCCGCCATCTGCCGCTCGACGCGGCGGATGTACGTGTTCGTGCGGCCCGTCATGAAGTCGCAGAAGTCCTCGGCGAGTTCGCGGTGCTCCTCGCGCGTGACCCGCTCCACGCAGGGCGCGGCGCACTTGCCGATGTAGCCGAGGAGGCAGGGACGGCCGGTGCGCTCGGCGTTCTTGAAGACGCCGGCGGAGCAGGTGCGGACGGGAAAGACCCGCAGGAGGAGGTCGACGGTGTCGCGGATCGCCCACGCGTGGCCGTACGGCCCGAAGTAGCGGACGCCCTTCTTCTTCTGGCCGCGCATCACCTGCACGCGCGGGAACTCTTCGTTCATCGTCACCGCGAGGTACGGATAGCTCTTGTCGTCGCGGTACTTGACGTTGAACCGGGGGTCGAACTCCTTGATCCACGAATATTCGAGCTGGAGCGCCTCGACCTCGGTGGAGACCACCGTCCACTCGACGGAGGCGGCCGTCGTGACCATCGTGGCCGTACGCGGATGCAGATTGGTGATGTCCTGGAAGTAGCTCGCCAGGCGCTGGCGCAGACTTTTCGCCTTGCCCACGTAGATCACCCGGCGGTGCTCGTCGCGGAACCGATAGACCCCCGGCGAGTCGGGGATCTGTCCCGGCTTGGGGCGGTAGCTGGAGGGGTCTGCCATGCTCCACACCCTACTGGCGGGGGCTGACAGTCAGGGGCGTGAGGGGTGCCGTCTCCCGAGCGACTCCCGACCGGCTCCCGGCCGGTCTTCGACCTGCTCCCGGCCGGCCGGCCCCCCGCCCTTCGCCTCCTCTCCTCCCCTCCCGGCAGCCCACCCGCCCTGAAAGGGCGGGTGGGTGGGGAACCCCGGCCGGAGGCCGGGCAGGGTCAGCCGCGCTGCCGGACGCGACGCCGCAGGACAGCCGCCCCGGAGAGGCCGAGGGCGAGCAGGGCCCCTGCCCGGGCCACGGAGGAGGCGACCGTGACGGGGCCGTCGGCCGAAGCGGAAGCCGAAGCCGGGGCCGGAGCGGGGGCCGGAGCCGCCGGGGGCTCCCCGGCCCGCTCCTTCGGGGCGAAGCCGCCCGCCTTGCCGGACTCCGCGTAAGCCGACCCCGGCAGCTTGTCCGCGTACGCGTCACGCACACGCCGCTGATAGGCGGCGACCGAGACGCCGCCCCGGCCCACGGCACGCACGGCGTCCGCGTCCAGCGGCAGCACCCGGCCCCGCCCCTGCACGTACCAGGCGTTGATCTGCGGCTCGTGGAAGACGGTGCCTCCGGGGAGCTTGTCGGCGCCCACGCGCGCGTAGTGCGTCTCGTCGTCCCCGGTGGCGATGTTCACGACCTCCCAGGAACCTCCCTGTTTCACCGTCCACAGAGAGGCTTCCTGCCCGTCGGAGGAGACCGCCTTGCTGGCGAGGAACTCCACACGGGCGATCGGCGCGCCCTTCTTGCCGGCGACGAAGTCCGGGGAGAGATAGCGCACGGGCACGGCTTCGCCCGCCACGCGCGGGTCGGCGGCGGCCTTGCTGACGGCCCCCTCCCGCGCGAAGAAACGGGAGAGCGTGTCGAGCGTCCCGGGAGCACTGGCGACGTCGTGGGCCGCCTCACGGGAGGCTGCCGAAGGCCCGGAGTCGGCGGAGGCGTAGGGCGCCGCGAACCCGAGCAGCAGGGTGGCCGCCGAGCCGGCCAGCACGGCCCTCAGCAGAGGGCGGGGAAGGGAAGGAGACAAGGGCAGGGAGAGGTGACGGGTCATCGCGCTCACGCCCCGATCCGGTACAGCGAGTGGGTCCAGGAGAAGGTGTTGTTGTTGACGTACCAGCTGTGCGAGGCCCAGTTGTAGCGGTCGCTGGAGGGCCACGGGTCGCCCCAGTAGACCCAGCTGCTCGCATCGTCGTATCCGTAGAGGACATGCATGTGGCCGCCGCCGTTCGACCACTGGATGCGCGTCTCGACCGGGCGGCCCGCGTTGATCTCGGCCTGCACGGTCGGGTAGCGCAGCCAGCCGCTGACGTACGAGCCGGGGTTGATGCCCGCCCAGTCCAGGCCGTTCTGCACGTCGCCGAGCGTGGCCTGCGAATTGGGGCACTCGGAGCTCTGGCTGCGCCCGAAGGCGGCGTTGCAGAACTGGTTCTGGCTGTAGTTCCTGCCGTAGAAGGCGGCGATCGTGTTCCCGGCCGCGGCCCAGCACCAGTTGGTCTTCTGCTGGGCCTGCATCGTGATGTTCAGGCGCTTGGCGGCGAGGAGGGAGGGGGCGTCCGCTTCCGTGCCTCGTACGGAAACGGACGGGGAGCTGTCGGGGGCGGCCGCGGCGGTGGCCGTGGCCGCCGGCGCGGTCACCAGGGCCGCCGCCACGAGGGCGAGCGCGGACAACCGTCTGCGTCTGCCGTACCTGCTGCTTCTTCTATGGCGCATCGCGTTCCTCCCGAGCGGGGGGTGGGGTGGTGGAGGAGCGCGTCCGGACGCTGCGATTGAGCATCAAGTGTTGTCGGGTGCAGGTCAACAAGGTTCAATGCGGGATTACTTGGGCCGTGAACGGCGGCGTACGGATGTGAACACCCTCGTACGCCCACCTGGTGGCCCGCTCCGACCGGCGCGTATGCCCGGACGGCCGATGTGAATGTTCACAGAAGGGCCTTGCGATGGCGCACGGCACGATGCGGCACGGCACACAGCCGGCGGACGGCGCGCCCGCGGACCTGGAGACCGCCCTGCGCACCGGCCCTTTCCACGTGGCCTTGCGGGCCGCGATCGCCGCCCGGCGCCTTCCCCTGCAACGCGTACGGCATCATCTCGCGCGGCAGGGCGTCAACGTCGGGGTGACCAGTCTGAGTTACTGGCAGCAGGGCGCGCGGCGCCCGCAGCGCACGGAGTCGCTGCGGGCCGTGCGCGCCCTGGAGGAGATCCTCGATCTGCCGGAGGAGTCGCTGATCCGGCTCCTCGCCAAGCCGTCCGACCACCCCGACTGCGAACGCCCCGCCGCCCGCTCCTACCGCTCCCTGCTCGACGCGTCCGACGTGCTCCAGGAGCTGATCGCCGGGCTCGGGTCACCGCTCGACGGCGGTCTGCACACCGTCGGCCACCACGAGCGGGTGCGGATCGGCGGGCGCCGCGAGCTGCTCGGCCGCGATTCGCAGCACGTCGTGCGCGCCCACCGGGACGCCGTGGACCGCTACCTCGCGATCTACCACGGCGACCCCGGCTGCGTACCGGAACGCGTCGCCGTCCACGCCCTGGAGAACTGCCGCACCGGACGCGTGCGGTGGCACCACGAGACGGGGGTGCTCGTCGCCGAACTGCTCTTCGACGCACGCCTGCGCGCGGGCGACACGCATCTGTTCCGCTACGGCTTCGAGGACGGCACGGCCGGGGCGGCCACCGAGTACTTCCGGGGGTTCACCTTCGCGGGCGGGCAGTACGCGCTCCAGGTGCGCTTCGACGAGGGCGCACTGCCCGTACGGTGCCACCGCTTCGCCCAGCATTCGGCCGCCGCACCGCGCGGCAGGCGCCAGGAGCTGACGCTGAGCGGCAGCCACCGGTCGGTGCACCTCGTGGAGCCGCAGGTGCGGGCGGGGATCCTGGGGATCGCCTGGGACTGGGAGTGAGCACTCACCCCACTCACCCCGCTCACCCCGCTCACCCCGCTCACCCCGCTCACCCCGCTCACCCCGCTCACCCCGCTCACCCCGCGACGATCTTGCCGTCCTCCACCTTCACCGGCAGCTCCGAGAGCGGGTTGACGGCCGGGTCGTGCAGCACCTTGCCGTTCGTGGCGTCGAACTGGCTGCCGTGGCAGGGGCAGATCAGCTTGTGCCCCTCCAGCTTGTTGATGGGGCACTTGGCGTGCGTGCAGATCGTGCTGAACGCCTTGTACTCGTCGTCCGAGATGCGGCTCACGACCACGTTCTCGTCCGTGTAGAGCTTCGACGCGCCCACCTTCACGTCGTCCGCCGCGCCGAGATCCGTCGGAGCGGTCGGCGCCGAACGGCTGGACCCGCCGCCGTCGCCGCCGGACGAGCAGGCCGTGATCCCCAGACCGGCGGCCGGGACGATGGCTGCGGCGCGCAGCACGGTGCGGCGGGCAGGGGGCGGCGTGCCGGGCATGGAATCTCCACAGGTCAGGCGCTTCGGTGACGGATCAGACCATACCGGTGGGGGGTCGCGTGCCCGCGTTGGGCGCGGCCGTGCCCGAGTGCCGCCCGTGTCGGGCCCGGGCCGCGGGAAAGCCCTAGCCTGTGCCGGAAGCCGGGGAACACGACCGCACCAGCGCGCCGGCAAGCCCACGACCGCAGGCCGCGACCGCAGAGCCGAGAGGAACCACCCGTGATAGTCGTCGCCGGAGAGGCCCTGATCGACCTCGTCCCGCAGGATGCCGCCGGTACCGGGAGCACCGGTGCCAAAAGCGCCGGTGGCGGCACCGGTCTTCCGGCGCTCGCCCCGCGGCTCGGCGGCGGTCCCTACAACACCGCGGTGGCCCTCGGTCGACTGCTCACCCCCGTCGCCTTCTGGTCCCGTATCTCGACGGACGCGTTCGGCGAGGCACTGATCGACGGGCTGCGGTCCGCGCGTGTGGACGTGTCGTACGTCCAGCGGGGCCCCGAGCCGACGACGCTCGCGGTCGCCTCGATCGGCGCGGACGGCTCCGCCGGTTACTCCTTCTACGTCGAGGGCACGGCGGACCGGCTCTTCACCGCCCCCGAGCGGCTGCCCGACGACGTACGCGCGATGTCCTTCGGCACGTGCTCGCTCGTCCTCGAACCGGGCGCGAGCGCGTACGAGGAGCTGATGCGGCGGGCGGCGGCGCGGAGCATCTGCACGACGCTCGACCCCAACATCCGGGCGGGTCTGATCCCGGACGCGGACGCCTACCGGGCCCGGTTCAAGAGCTGGCTGCCGTCGGTCTCGCTGCTCAAGCTCTCGGAGGACGACGCAAGCTGGCTCGGCGGCACGCCCCGCGAATGGCTCGCGTCCGGACCCGGCGCGGTGGTGATCACGCGTGGCGGCGAGGGCCTGACCGTCTTCACGCGGGAGGGCGGGGAGTATTCGGTGCCGGGCGAGCGGGTCGACGTGGTGGACACGATCGGCGCGGGCGACACGGTCAACGCGGCCCTGCTGCACGCGCTCGGCGTGCGGGAGGCGCTGTCCGCGGATGCCGTCGCCGGACTCGGCGCGGACAACTGGTCCCAGATCCTGGACTTCGCGGCGCGCACGGCCGCCATCACCGTGTCCCGCGCGGGAGCGGAACCGCCGTACGCGGCGGAGCTGTAGTGAGACCGCCCGTGGGCCTGTCCGCCGGTCCGTCAGCCGGTGACCGCGCGCAGGCCCCCGGGCTTGCGGCCGTTGAGGCGGTCGAGCGCGGCCGATGAGGCTTCGTCGGCGGGCAGGTGGACGACCAGGCGCTGGCCGTCGGCATCGGGCAGCGTCAGCGTCTCGTACGACAGGCGCAGCGCACCGGCCTCCGGGTGCGTCAGACGTTCGACGCCGCTGTTCCGGGGCAGCCCCGGAACGGCCGCCATGCGGTCGGCGAACGGTGCCCCGGCGATGACGGTCAGCTCGTCGGCGAATGCCTCGGCATGCGGGTCGGTGAGCATGGACTGGGCCTGGAACGAGGCGATCTGCGCATCGGCGACGCTGTCCCACTCGGGGTAGGCGGCGCGGGCCCGCGCGTCGGTGAACAGGAACCGGATGAGGTTCGGCCGCCCGTCGTCCAGGAGCCCGAGGGGCCCCACGATCCGCTCGTATCCCGAGGTGTACGCGAGGACGTCGCTGAGCCGGTTGAGCAGGACGGCGGGGGCGGGCTCCAGGCGGTCGACAAGCGATTGCACCGTGGGACGCACCGACCGGGAGGGCTCGCTCGCGGTCGGGCAGCAGGGATCGCCGCTCGTCTCCTTCTCCAGGCGGCGCAGGTGGAAACGTTCCTCCACGGTCAGCCGCAGGGCATCCGCGAGGGCGCCCATCACCTGCGGGGACGGGTGGCGGTCGCGGCCCTGTTCGAGTCGGGCGAGGTACTCGACGCTGACCCCCGCGAGCGTGGCGACCTCGGAGCGGCGCAGGCCCGGCGTGCGGCGCCGGGGGCCGGTGGGCAGCCCGACTTCGGCGGGCGTGACCGCTTCACGGCGGGTGCGCAGGAAGGTGCCCAGCTCGTTGTCGCTCACCGGCCGAACGTACCAGTGGCCAGCGGACCGGATCGTGGCCCTGTCACTACCAGTCTCGGCCCGGCCTTCCTCGGGCGTCGGCGGCCTCGCATCGTGGAGGGCATGACTTCTGACACCAGTGCCGCCACTGCCACGACCGCGCTTCCCCTGCCCGCCGGCGAGTGGGAGATCGACCCGTTCCACTCCGCCGTCAACTTCACCATCCGCCACCTCGGGATCTCGAAGGTGCGGGGCCGGTTCGCCGAGGTGAGTGCCGGTCTCGTGGTGGGCGAGAGCGCCGAGACCTCTTCGGTGACGGCGACCATCGCCCTGGCGTCGGTCGACACCGGCAACAAGGACCGCGACGCGCACGTCCGCGCGCCCGATCTGCTCGACGTCGAGCGCCGCCCCACCATGACGTTCCGGTCGACGCGGGTCCTCGGCAAGGAGGACGAGTGGAGCCTGGAGGGCGAGCTGACCATCGGTGACGTGACGAGGCCGGTCACCCTCGCCGTCGAGTTCGGCGGACTCCAGGCCTTCCCCGGCTCCGACCGCCGCCATGCGGGGTTCGAGGCGACGGGCGAGATCAAGCGCAGCGACTTCGGCCTCGACTTCGGCGCCGGACTGCTCGGTGACGTGGTGAAGATCCAGCTGGACATGCAGTTCCTGGAGCCGGAGGACGCGCCCGCCGAGGGCTAGTCACCGGGCGGCCGAGTGCCTCCGCCGCTGTCCGCGAAGGCCCCGTGCCGCCCCTCCCCCGCGGCGAATCTGGCCGCGCCGTCCGCCGCCCCGGTGAGGGATCGCAGGCCGTGGCGCAGTTCGCCCGCCATCGCCTCGTCCTCGGTCAGGCCGCCCTGTTCCTGTACGGAGAGCCTGTCGTTGCGCAGGCAGGTCTGGGGGAACGCGGCGATCTCGGCGGCGAGGCGTTCGGCGGCGGCGCGGGACGTGCCGGGCGGTACGGTCCGGTTGACCAGGCCCATCGCAAGGGCCTCCGCGGCGGGGACGGGGCGGCCGGTGAGCACCAGATCCATGGCCCGGCTCTCCCCGATGAGCCGGGGCAGCCGCACGGTCCCGCCGTCGATGAGCGGGACGCCCCAGCGGCGGCAGAAGACTCCGAGCACCGCGTCCTCGTCGGCGACACGCAGATCGCACCAGAGTGCGAGCTCAAGGCCTCCGGCGACGGCGTGTCCGGAGATCGCCGCGACGACGGGCTTGGACAGACGCATCCGGGTCGGCCCCATGGGCCCGTCGCCCTTCTCGGCCACCTCGTTCCCGGCCGGTGTCCCGATGGCTTTGAGGTCCGCCCCGGCACAGAAGGTGCCGCCTTCGCCCCACAGCACGGCGACCGACGCGTCGGGGTCGGCGTCGAAGGCGCGAAAGGCGTCGGCGAGGGCACGCGCGGTCGGCCCGTCGACGGCATTGCGCACGCCGGGCCGGGACAACACGATGGTGGTGACGGGACCTTCACGTTCCGTACGTACGCTCATGCCGCCCAGGCGACCATGCGAACGGGCCGCGGGGCAAAGGGGGAACCCAATTGCCCCCGCCCCGGGGAAAGCCCCCCAAAGGGGGGCGG
>NZ_JBNNJZ010000233.1:0-12303 GCF_050270335.1 Streptomyces sp. NPDC059900 | reverse complement strand
GGTCCTGGGGCTGGCGCATCCCGTTCCTGGTGGCGGCGCCGCTCGGCCTCATCGGTCTGTACCTGCGGCTGAAGCTCGACGAGTCGCCCGCATTCCAGAAGATGGCGGAGGCGGAGAGCGGACCGGCCGCCGAACGCCAGAAGAAGTCCTTCCGGGACTCCTTCGTCGGCCAGTGGCGGGCGATGCTGCTGTGCATCGCACTGGTCGCCGCGTTCAACGTCACCGACTACATGCTGCTCTCCTACATGCCGACGTATCTGACGGAGCTAGGCTTCGGCGAGACCGGCGGCCTGATGTCCATCGTGATCGTCATGCTGATCCTGATGGCGCTCATCAACTCCGTCGGCCGCCTCTCCGACCACATCGGCCGCAAGCCGGTCCTGATGGCGGGCTCGGTGGGCTTCTTCGTCCTGGCCCTGCCTGCCTTCCTGCTCATCAAGCAGGGCGGCACGGTCGCGGTCTTCACGGGCCTGCTCATCCTCGGTCTCGCCCTTGTCTGCTACCTGGGCGCCATGTCCTCGTCGCTGCCGGCCCTCTTCCCGACGGACGTGCGCTACGGCTCCCTGTCCATCGGCTTCAACGTCTCGGTCTCGCTCTTCGGCGGTACGACCCCGCTGGTGGTGGCGGCCCTGATCGGCGCGACGGGCAACGACTTGATGCCCGCGTTCTACACGATGCTCGCGGGTCTCGTCGGCATCATCGCGGTGGCCGCCATGAAGGAAACGGCCCGCAAGCCCCTGGAGGGCTCCCCGCCGTCGGTGGCGACGCCCGAGGAGGCCAGGGAACTGGTCGAGGCACAGCGCCTCTGACGCTTAGGGGCCCGTCGGCTCCAGGACGTCCACCTGCGGCAAGGAGCGGTGCCGGTGGTGGGCGCCTGCGATGCCCGCGAGGGCGGGGCGGCCCAGGGCGGCATAGGCCGCCGCGAGGAGTTCACCGGCGAGCTCCTCGCGGTCCGGGTCGCCTCCCGACGCCCAGTGCAGGTCGCGGCCCAGGACGAGGGCCTCGGCGGGATCGCCCGCCGCGCACCGGCGGCGCGCTTCCCGGACGCTCGCTTCCAGGGCCGCGGCGTCGTCGAACAGCTCGTACATGTACGTCGCGAACTTGTACGCGTCCGCGCCGTTGTGCGGGGGACGGTCGAGGGCGGTTCTGCCCGCCACGAGGGCCCCTGCGCCGTCCAGCGTCGTGACGCGGCCCGGGTCCACCGGCCGGCGCACGGTCTCGTACGCCTCGGTGTAGGCCAGGCCCACTTCGGTCCTGTCGCCGGTCTCCAGGGCGGTCAGCGCGTCGCGAAGCTGTCCCAGGCCGGACATCCTGGCGGCCGTGTCCGGGTCACCGAGGTCGTACTCCAGGTCGCGCCAGCTCCGTTCGACGAGGGAGCGCACCGCCTCCAGCGGGGTGGCCGCATGGGTGTCGATCTCGCCGCCGTCGTTGTTGTAATAGGACGCGACGCCCCGGCAGGTGCGGCCGTCGTCGAACCACAGGCCGAAGTGCAGTCCGTCGGAACCGCCGTGCATGAACGTCAGGAACTCGGGCGGATCGCGGTAATAACGGCCGTGCACGCGCACGTCGATTCCGTCGGACGCCCGGCGTCCGGCGTCCACGAACAGGTCCATGACGCCCATCGGGCTCACCATCAGATCCTGGAGCGCCTGCTTCCCGCCGGGCCCTGGAGACCCCAGGAAGTCCCGGAACCGGAAGACCGACTCGGGCAGTTCGAGCCCCCACTCCCGCCGGACCCGCTCTTCGACGGCAGCCCGGTCCGCCGGGCTCCCTGCCTGCTCACCGCTCATCGCAACCCCCGTCGCTCATCAAGATCCGCCGTTGCCCTCCAGCGTACTGATCGCCTCTGACAGCCACTTCTCCTCCTCCGTGCCGGTGGCGCGCGCGATCCGGAGCATGCCACGGCGGAACAGGTCGGGTGTCTCCTCCGCCGACAGCGGCCTGCCGTCGCGGTAGAAGAAGCTCGCCGGTGCGTCCAGGAAGGCCTGGCGGCGGCGGAGCACGGCGGCCTGTCCGGACCGGTCGGGGAGGTGGCGCAGGAACGCGAGGAGGGTGAAGAAACGCTGCCCGTCCGTGATCTCGGCGTCCTTGGGTTCCCGGAGGCGGGCAAGGAGTTCACCGCGCCCGGCCTCCGTGAGGGAGAGGATCCGGCGGGGCGCCGCGCTCTTGCCCGGCTCGGTGCGCTGCTCGACCAGGCCCGCCTTCACCAGACGGGTGATCGCCGGATAGAGCGCGCCGTCGCTCACGGGACGGATGTGACCGCTGAGGCCCTGGATGCGGGCCTTGAGGTCGTAGCCGTGCAGGGGCTCCTCGTAGAGGAAGCCCAGAATCGACAGCTCCAGCATGGAGTTGAGCCCTTCTCCCGTGTCTTTCCCTTGTCCGCCGCGCGTGGTTGATGCTATCTCTTTCCGCTGTACCTCGAATCGATGTACAGCGGAAAGAGGGGGGTCTCCATGGGGTCGACATCGCCACCGGCGGAACACCGCCGCCGGCTCGTGTCGCTCGCGTATCCGGTCTACTTCGAGCTTCTCGCCGGGGTCACGGCCGGGATCATCAACATGATCTGGGTGGCCCGGCTCGGCGGCGCCGCGGTCGCCGCGGTGGCCGTCGCGACGAACGTCGAGAATCTGCTGCTCGGCGTCATCCTCATGGCCGGGTCCGGTACGACGGTGCTCCTCGCGCGGGCCCGGGGAGCGCGCGACCGGGCGGCCGTACGCTCGGCGGTGCGCGGCGGCCTGGCGCTGTGGGCGCTGATCACGCCGGTCGTGGCCGTCGGCGGGTACCTGTGCCGGGAGCCGCTGGCCCGCCTGGTGCTCGGCGGAGGGGAGAGCGACGCCCTCGCCCTCGCGACCGGCTACTTCGCGATCGCCCTGCCGGGCACGGCAGTGTACTTCGCCACGAACGTCGTCGACGGAATCCTCAAGGGCGCGGGCGACACCCGCACCCCGATGCGGCTCGCCCTGCTGGCCAACGGCCTGATCCTGGCCCTGGATCCGCTGCTCATCACGGGCCTCGGGCTCGGCGTGCGCGGGGCGGCGATCGCCACCCTGCTCGGCCGGTCGGCCGCGCTGCTCTGCGGTCTCGTCGCACTGTGGCGCCATGACGTGCTGCGGGCGGCCTTCGAGGAGAGGGGGAGCGCGAGGCGCCTTGGCGCCGACGCGCGCAGGACGGCGGCGACCGGCCTTCCCATGGCGGCGGACTTCGTCGTACGGATGGCGGGCGCGCTCGCCCTGGTCGCGGTCGTCGCCAGGATCGGCGTCGCGGAGGTCGCCGCGTACGGCATCGCGACCAAGGCGATGTATCTGGCGACGATGGCCTTCTACTCCGTACGCCAGGCCGCCGCCATCCACACCGCCCACCTGCTCGGCGCCGGACGCGACGAGCGGCGGGCCATCGGGCGCCAGGCGCTGTGCGTCGCCGGGGTCCTCGGCCTCACGGCCGCGCTGCTGCTGCTCGCCGCCGGGCCGTGGACCATGCGGGGCTTCGGCGCCGAGGGCGAGGTGGCCGGTGCGGGGGCCCTGTATCTGCGCTGCCTGGGGCCGTACTTGGTGCTGCTCGCCTGCTTCATCGCGCTGGGCGGGGTGTTCGAGGGCAGCGGCGGCAGCCCGGCTCTCGTCCGCATCACCGCGGGGGGAGTGGCGGTCCAGTCGGTGCTCGCGTACGCCCTGTCGGGGAGGGGCCTGCCGGGCATCTGCCTGGCCATGGCGGGGGCCATGGCCCTGCAGTGCGCGGCGCTCGGCCGCCTCTGCCGGCGCACGGAGCAGCGGTCGGCGCGCCGGGCGGAGCGGGCTCCGGGGTCCGGAGTCAGTCGCAGAGGCGGGAGGTGGTGACGGAGCCGCCCGCGTTCTCGTCGTCCGTGCCGAGAGCGGCCCGGTGGGTGCCGGGCAGGCAGTGCAGGGCCTCGATCTTGTGGCCCTTGAACTTCTCCAGCAGCTTCGGCGACTCGGCGAGCGAGAGCCGCACCGCGCCCGCGCGGCTCACGGACAGCTTGCCCGCGTCGCTCACGGCGGAGTCGAACGGCCCGTCGTCCCCCGAGTCCGACGCGGAACTGACCAGCACCCGGCCCGACTTGGTGACGTCGATGTCCGAGACGTGCCGGACGTCCCCCGACGGATAAGGCGCGCGGAACGCCGACTTCTTCACCTTGCCGAACTCCGCCTCGCCGTAGGAGTTGAACGAGAACGGCGCCGAGTAGACCACCGACGGACGCTTCTTGCCCGCGCCGCGGTCCGCCCACAGGGCGGCGAGCTTTCCGTTCTGCGAGGTCAGCGAGAAGCTCTCGAAGTTGTCGCCCGTGCCGATCGCGGGGAGCGGGGCGATGTCGAGGACCTCCACGGCCTCTCCGGCATCGGTCAGCTTCACGTGGTAGGCCAGCCCGCGGCTGGCCACGGCCACGAACTCGTCGGACGTCCCCGGCACCGCGTCGAGCGCCTCCAGGTCCACGGGCTCGGGGCCGCCGCGCCAGGTTATCGGCGAGACCTCGGGCGCCCGGCCGGGACGGTAGGTGGCCTCGGCGACGCGGTTCTCGCCGGGCTTCTTGTTGTCGCGTACGACGAGGGTGTGCAGCGTCCCGCCCGACCGGGAAGTGACCGTGAGGCCACTGACGCCGGACTTGATGTCGCTCCCGATCTGAACCCACGGGTCGGTCGCGGGCTTCGGCTGAGCCGTCGACGGGCCGGCGCCGAACGCCACGGCGGCTCCCGTGCCCAGAGCGACGATTGCGGTCAGAACGGTCTTGCGCATGGTCGGATGCCTCTCGCTCGATGTGCGACGCGCGTAGATTCACGGCTGGCCGGACCGTAGTTGCCCGGCCGTGGTGAGGGCAAGCGAGGGGGTCCCGGCGGCCCCCGCCCCGCGCCCCGGCCGCAGCAGCGTCGCCGCCAGGACGAAGCCCGTCGCCGCGATGCCCGTGGCCACCCAGAAGGCGAGGCGGTACCCGTCGGCCGTGGCCTCCGCCACGCTCCGCCCGCCGTCCGCGAGCAGCCCCTCCGTGCGGCCCGCCGCCAGCGTGGTCAGGACGGCGAGGCCCAGCGAACCGCCCACCACCTGAGTGGTGTTGAAGAGCCCGGAGGCCAGCCCCGCGTCCTCCTCGCGCGCCCCGGACATCGCGAGCCCCGTCAGAGCGGGCATCCCCGCGGCGAACCCGGCGCCGAGCAGCACCATCGAGGGGAACACGTCGACGGCGTACGAACCGTCGGCGGGCAGCCTGCCGAGGAGTGCGAGGCCGGACGTGATGAGGACGAGGCCCGCGAGCAGCGACCGGTAGGGGCCGAAGCGCCCGATCACCCTGGCGGACAGGCCCAGCATCAGGACGCCGATGATGACGGGCGCGGGCAGGAACGCGAAGCCGGTCTTCAACTCGCCGTAGCCGAGCACGCGCTGGAAGTAGAGCGCGCCGATGTACTGGAAGCCGAACATGCCGGCGATCATCAGGATCTGTACGGCGTTGGCGCCGGTCAGCGTGCGCGAGCGGAAGACGCGCAGCCGCACCAGGGGCCGCGCCGTCCGGGCCTGGCGTACGGCGAAGGCGGCGTACAGGGCGAGGGAGAGGGCGGCGAGCGCGAGGGTCACGGACGTCTCGTGCCCGGCGGAGCCGACGATCGTGTAGACGGTGAGCATCAGCGCGCCGGTGATGAGCGCGGCGCCGGGATAGTCCGCGCCCCCGGCGAGGCCCGTGCCGCGGTCGTTCGCCAGGACACGCACTGCCGCGACGAGTGCGAGGGCCCCGATCGGCAGATTGATCAGGAAGATCCAGTGCCAGGTGAGGGCCTCGGTGAGCGCGCCGCCCAGGAACGTGCCGATCGCACCGCCCGCCGCGCCGACCGCGCTGAACACCGCGATGGCCTTGGCCTGTTCGCGCGGTTCGGGGAAGAGCGCCACGAGCATGCCGAGCACGACCGCCGAGGTCATCGCCCCGCCGACCCCCTGCACGGCACGCGCCGCGATCAGCAGCCCCTGGTCGGTGGCGACTCCGCACAGCGCGGACGCCCCGTTGAACACGGCAAGGCCCGAGACGAACATCCGCTTGCGGCCGATGAGATCGCCGAGCCGTCCCGCGAGCAGGAGCAGCCCGCCGAAGGCGATGAGATAGGCGTTGACCACCCAGGCGAGGCCCGGCGCCGAGAAGCCGAGATCGCTCTGGATCGCGGGCATCGCCACCGTCACGATGTTGCCGTCGATGATCGTCATCAGGAGCCCCGAGGACAGGACGGCGAGCGAAGTCCGGCGCGAGCGTGGTGTATTGGGTCGGTTCCCGACCCCGGAAACATTGGCATCGGACACGATGAAAGCCTCCATGAACTGCATAGGTGCACGACTTGTAACGGGGCTCATCGTGCGTGACCATGAAGTCGGGGAGAAGGAGGAACTTCAATGTCCCAAGGGAACACCGGTGTTACGTCCCAGGTGGTGAACGCGCAGGCGTGCCCCATGCGGGAAGTTCTTGACAGGGTGGTGGGGAAATGGAGCATCCCGATCCTGGTCGCGGCGGCCCACGGGCCCATCCGCTTCACCGAACTGGAGCGCAGCATCGAGGGCATCAGCCGCCGCATGCTGACCCTGACCCTGCGGAACCTGGAGCGCGACGGACTGCTCACGCGCACGGTGTTCCCGACGGTGCCGCCGAAGGTCGAGTACGAACTGACGCCGGTGGCGCAGGAATTGCACGGCACGCTGCTGACCCTGACGGGGTGGGCGGAGCGGCACCGGGTGACGATCGCGCAGTCACGGGCGGACTATGACGAGAAGCGGGGGCTGGTGTAGGCCCGGGGTCCGGGACCGCACCAGCCCCCGCCGCGCCGGGCGCGCGGATGGGCGCCCGGACCGTTGCGGACGGTTACGGCTTGCGGGCCACCGCGCCGTACGCGTCGACCGGTGTCGTGTCCTCGGTTTCCGGACGCCACCGGGTGACCTGGGAGACGCCGGGCTCCACCAGGTCGAGACCGTCGAAGAAGCCGCCGATGTCCTCGACGCTGCGGACGTGATAGGGGATCGCGCCGCTCTTGTTGTAGGCGTCCGATGCCGCGATCATGCCCGTGCTGGTGGCGGTGCTGTCGCTGATCACGAGATAGCTGCCGGACGGCAGGCCCGCCATGAGTTGCGCCACCAGATCGCGCGCCTGCTCGTAATCGGCCACGTGGCCAAGGGTGTTGAGGATCATCAGGGCGACCGGCCGGGACAGGTCCAGGGTCGCGCTCGCGGCCTTGAGGATCGCCTTCGGGTCGTAGAGGTCGGCGTCGATGTACGCGGGGACGCCGTCGGGAGTGGAGGTGAGCAGCGCGCGGGCGTGGGCCAGGACGAGCGGGTCGTTGTCCACGTACACGATGCGGGATTCGGGGGCCGCGCGCTGGGCCACCTCGTGGGTGTTGTCGGCGGTCGGCAGGCCCGTGCCGATGTCCAGGAACTGGCGGATGCCCTGTTCCGTCGCGAGGTGGCGGACCGCGCGGCCCAGGAACTGCCGGCTCAGCCGCGCCACGTCGACGAGGCCGGGGTGAATTCCCTTGATGTGGTCGCCCAGTTCGCGGTCCTTCTCGTAATTGTCCTTGCCGCCCACGAAGTAGTTCCAGAAGCGCGCGGAGTGCGGCGTGCTGGTGTCGATACGCGCGCGTATGTCCGCGGCCGCCTCGGCTTGCGGGTCCTGGTCCGGCACGGGGGCCTCCTGTGGGTGAGCGGGCCTGCTTATTACTTGAAAGAACGATCACCTGCCAATCTAGTTCCCGCGGCGGCCGCTCAGAGGCCGATCACGGAAGGGTCGTCGGCCAGTGCCCTGAAGTACTGGCGCGGGTCGCTCACCATCTGCCGTTCGCCGAGGTCCAACAGGCCGCCGACGGAGTGCAGTTCCGCGGCCTTCGTGCCGTCCGCCTTGCGGATCAGCTGCTCGATGCGGAACGTCTTGCGCTCGCCCCAGACGAACGTGCAGGTGACCTCCACCTCGTCGCCCGCGCGCAGTTCGCTGAAGTAGCGGATGGTGTTCTCGAGGGCGACGGGACCGACCCCCTTGGCGAGCAGGTCGGCCTGCTCGATGCCCGCCGCGCGCAGCACGGACCAGCGGGCGTGCTCGGCGTACTGAAGATAGACGGCTTGGTTGAGATGACCCTGGGAGTCCGTCTCGTACCCACGGACGCTGATGCTCACGGAAAAGGGCTCCGCCACGACATTCCTTCCGGCGATTCGACTCGGTGTTCGTCATGATTGTTCCGCGGTTGCCGCCCCGGTGGTCATCCCCTCCTGGGCGAGGCGAGGAGATACCGCTCGCCGCGCGCCCGCTCGGCGTGTTCGCTGACCTGCCACCCCGCGGCCTCAAGCGCCGCCGCGCACGCCCGCAGCCCCTCCGGAGCCACGTCACGTACGGCGACGGCCTCGGGCTGCGGTGTCTCGCCGACCCGATACCCCTCGGGCCCCGGCGGGCAGCCCGCGGCCTCCAGGGCCAGCGCGGCGGCCTGCACCAGATGCGTCCGCTCCCAGCCGCAAGGACGGTCCCGCGCGCCGTCGGGGTTGGTCATGCGGCGCATCTCGAGAAGCCCCTCCCAGGCACTGCGCACGTCACGTGCGCGGGCCGGGCTCCCGGCGCCCGGCGGCGGTATGGGCTCGGCGCCGGTGCGGGCGGCGAAGAGACCGGACTCGGCGGGAGGAGCGGCCGGGGGAGGGCCGGGAACCCCGGCGGCGGGACCGCCCGCGCCTTCTTCCCGTACGCGATGACCCGTGGGCGTCAGGAAATAGGCGTGCGGCGGCCGGGGGTGGCGGAAAGCGAGGCGGTGGCGCACGAGTGCCGCCAGCTGTGCCTCGCTTCCCGCGAGACGGCCCGTCGCCGGGTCCGCGGCCTCGATGATCCGCCGCTGGGCGGCCGTCGGAGGCTTCGTCATGAGCCCACCTCTTTCCCAGGTCATGCTGCCTGGTTCCGATGGTGCCCCGCGCCACTGACAACGGCCGCCGGACGCCGGTCGTCGTCAGTGGCGCGGGGTTGTCGGCTCAGCGGATCGTTCCCGTGGCGGGGTCGACGACCTTTTCGGCGACGAGCTCAAGGGTGCGCCGGTCGTCGTCGGCGGTGCCGCGCTCGCCGGGGGTGCCGGGGTAGGTGTCGAGCAGGACGTCCGTGGCGCCCAGCTCCGCCAGCGTCTCCAGGTCGGCGCGGAGCTGGTCGACGCTGCCGTGCCCGAGGGGACGGTCCGCGGTGTCCGGCTGCGCGGTGAGCCGGAGCTGGAGGCGGGGCACCAGGTCCGGCACGGGGCGCCCGGCTGCCCCGGCCTCCGCGGCGATCCGGGGCAGCGCGTCGTGCAGCACGTCGAGCGTCGGCATGAACGGGTGCCAGCCCTCGCCGAGACGGGCCGCGCGACGCTGGGCCGCGGGGGAGTTGCCGCCGACCCAGACGGGCAGCTGCGCCGCGGGCAGCGGAGCGTTGTGGATGCCCTCGTAGGAGACGTAGCGCCCCTGGAAGGAGGTGGTCTCCTCGGTCCAGGAGGCGCGTATCGCGGCGAGGTATTCGTCCGTGATGGCGCCGCGCTCGTCGAAGGGGACGCCGAGGGCGTCGTACTCGGCGCGGGACCAGCCGACACCGGCGCCCAGGATGAACCCGGCGTCGTTCAGCTGGTCGATGTTGGCGGCGAGGCGGGCGGTCTGCAGCGGGTGGCGGTAGGGAATGACCGTGATCGTCGTGCCGAGCCGCAGTCCCGGTACGCGGCCCGCGAGGTGCGCGGCGAGCACGAACTGGTCGTAGAACGGGGCCGGATAGACCGAGTGCACGTCAGGGGTGACCGTGATGTGGTCGGAGATCATCGCAAACCCGAACCCGAGGTCACGGGCGTCGGTCGCCTGCCGGACGAGCGAGTCGGGGGTGGTGCCGGAGCCGAAATTGAGGAGGTTAACGCCGTATCGCATGGCGGCAAGTCTTGATGATCTTCCCGTCCCGTGTCGAACCGGGCCGGGACCACGACCGGGCCGGCCGGTGTCCCGGCCGGCTAGGACACCGCCCACGTGCTCACCCGGACACCGGCCACGTGCTCCCCGGACGCCGACTACTTGCTCATGGCGAAACGCATCAGGGCCTGCTCGTCGCCCTGCTTGATCTTCCCGGTCTCGTTGATGACCTGGAGCTTCCAGGTCGCGCCGTCCCGGATCGCCTTGGCCACGGCGCAGCCGTTGTCGTTGGTGAGCAGGCTCGGCCAGATGTCGGCGACCTGCTGGGTGCTGCCGCCCGTGGCGTCGTACACCTTGAAGCTGATGTTGCGCGCGTTCTGGAAGGCGCTGCGCTTCTTGTACGCGGCGGCGACGAACACGATGGCCGTGATGTTGTCCGGCACGCGCGCGAACTCGACGGTCACCGTCTCGTCGTCGCCGTCGCCCTTGCCGGTCTGGTTGTCGCCGCTGTGCACCAGCGAGCCGTTGCCCAGCGGGTCGAGGGAGTCGAGACCGGCGAGGCGCACCGGGTCCGCGCCCGCCATCGCGATGGCGATCAGGTCGAGGTCGGTGCCCGCCTTCTGGCGGAGCTTGCCCATCAGGCCGCCGCTGCTGCCGACGGTGGGGTCCCAGGACACCCCTATGGACAGGTGGGTCACTCCGCCGAGATCAGCCGGTCCGTCTTCCTTCTTGAGCGTGATCATTCGTGATCCTTCGTGATGGTGAGAGTGCTATATGGGACAGAGTGTGCCTGGTTTTACGGGCGGATGTTCTTAAGGACGGATGTTCCAGCTCGCCACCACCGGGCGCCCGTGCTCCGTACTGAGGCGGCAGACGGTTCCCGTCGCCAGCTGGAACAGCGCTCCTCCCGACGCGGGCAGTCCCAGGCGACGGGCCGTCAGGACCCGCAGGAAGTGGGAGTGGGCGAAGAGGACCACGCTGGACTCGTAGTTGGCGAGCGCCGCGTCGACCTTGGCCAGCATCCGGTCGGCCCGCTCGCCGACCTGCTCCGGGGTCTCGCCGGGATGCTCGGTGGGGCCCGCGGCCACTCCGTCCCTGAAGAGATACCAGTCGGGGCGGGTGCGGTGGATCTCCACCGTCGTGACCCCCTCGTACGCCCCGTAGTCCCATTCGCTCAGGTCGGCATCCACCCGGGCGTCCGGGAAGCCGGCCAGCTCCGCCGTCTGCCGGGCCCGCCCCAGGGGGCTGGTGAACGCCGCCCCGATCCGGAACCTGCCGACCAGCGGTGCGAGCCCTTCGGCCTGCTCCCTGCCGTTCTCGGTGAGCGGGATGTCCGTCCAGCTGGTGTGCTGCCCCGTCAGGGACCACTGGGTCTCGCCGTGCCGGACGAGGAGCAGGTCACCCATGGTGAACCGCCGTGGTGGGAATACGCGCTTCGGTGGTCATGTCTCCTGATCCTGCTCCAATGTCACGACATTGCCCAAGCTACGCCGCCGCTGCGCACGCGCGTGCCGCAGCCCCCGCCCCGGCGGGACCAACTGCTTCAGTTGCCCACCGCGGGTCCCCTTCCGGGTGATCCGGTCGGCAGGTTGCCTGCCCCGTGCGGATCGCCGCACTCATGATCGCGAACGAGAGTCCGCAGCTCGCGGGCCGCTGATCAGGGAGCGCGAACCGTGAAGTTCTCACCGCGTACGGCCACCGCCGTCCTTGCCGCCTGCACGGCCTTGGGCCTGCCGCTGGCAGCGCATCCCGCCGGTGCCGATGCGCCGCCGCCCGTGGACAAGACCATTCCCAAGACCGCGCTGCCCGCCGCCGCGGCGTTCCTCGGCGACAAGGACGCCGACCTCGGCGAGGCCGTCGCCTACTGCCAGAACGCGCCGGACGCCTGCACCTTCACCGCCGACCGGCGGACCTACACGTACCACGAGAAGGCGCGGGTCATCGGCGAGGCGTACGCCAACTGCACCCGCGGCACGCTGGAGCGCGAGCGGACCGTCAGCTTCCGGGACGACGCGTTCGACAGCGTGAACCAGGCGCAGGACGGCCTGTTCCCGCACCGGACGCTGGCGCACCCCAAGGCCGGCAGCGCGATGGCCGAGCAGTTCGAGAGGGGAGTGGAGCCCGAGCCCGGCAGGTGGACCTGGACCAGGACCGAGAAGAGCACGGTCGAAGTGGACGTCAAGCCCGGCGAGACGTCCTGGGTGGAGGTCCAGCCCGCCCGGAAACGGGTCTACGGATCGTTCCGCGCCGCGAGCCCCGACGCGCCGCCCTTCCGGATCGACGTCATCGTCGACAGCCCGGCCGCCGCACCCGCGAGCCGGGTCTACCAGCGCACGGGCAAGATGACCGCCGCCGAGAAGCAGCGGTGCCGGTCCGCCCGGTCCTAGAGCACCCCCGGACGCGCCACGGCGGCCGGCCCCGCAAACCCGGGCCGGCCGCCGGCGTGGTCGA
>NZ_JBNNJZ010000232.1:0-12332 GCF_050270335.1 Streptomyces sp. NPDC059900 | reverse complement strand
GTCCGGGGGTGAGCAGCCGGGCCAGGAGAGCCAGGACCAGTACGTCGCCCAGCGGGTAGGCGATGCTGATGGCACGCTGCGGCCAGGTCAGTCCCTCCACCTCGGTGAGCGGCTGGACGAGGTAGACCCAGACGGGCAGCGCGAGGCCGCCTGTGATGATCAGCGCGTCGAGGAGGCTCGGCAGGTCCCGTCCCGCCCAGCGGTAGCGGACCAGACCGAAGAGGCCGGCGGCGAGCAGCGGATACACCGCGAGGTAGAAGGCGTCGGCCGGAGAAGGGAAGGGGTTCTCCGCCTGGAAGTACTCCTCGACCACGTTGTAGTAGGTGTCGCCCGCGGCGAACGAGAACAGCCCGGCGGCGAGCACCCACCACGGCCAGCGGTGAGCGGGGCGGTGCACGCGCACGCCGACGACGATGGCTGCCACGCCGCCGAGACCGATGAGCGCCCACAGAGGGGCGCGCAAGCCGGGGATCGTCATGTAGACGGCGGTGAGGGCGGCGATCACGGCGACGTAGGCAGCCATGAGCCGCCGGGACCGTGATGGTGCGCGAGGGTGTGCCCGAAGCAATGGCAAAGCGCCTCCCTGCGTGGCAGGGACACCCGGCCGAGAATCACGCGTCAACCCGGGGTCTCGCTGTTTCGATCGTAAGCACGGGCGGTTCACGCTGCATCTTCGGCCGGCTGCGGTCGGGCTTTCAGTCGGGCTGGGGCAGCGCGGCCCCGACCGGCGGAGGTGTGCCGACCGGCCGGCCGAAGTAGTCGACGGATCCGGGGTCGGTGCCGAACAGCTTGCGCAGGTCCAGGCCCTTGTCCGCCAGGGCGTCGCAGTCCGGGGCGAGCAGGCGGGCGTCACGGGGGGAGGTGACGGACGGCAGTTGGCCTCCGGCGAAGCAGGGGGCGACGGCCAGGCCGGACGGCTTTCCGTTGACGCGTTCCTGGCCGGTGGCCGTGCGCCAGGTACCAAGACCGGTGTAGACGTGGTCGCCCCACTGAACGGCCCATTTCCCCTGCGGCGCGCGGTAGTTGTTGCCCTGCGCGATGACGTTCTCGGCCGTCAGGCCACCGTCCGCCAGGACCAGCGGGGAGCCGTCGGTGACGAAGTTGTTGTTGCGGACGCTGACGCCCGTCTGACCGTCCATCAGGCGCAGGGCCGGACCGCTCTTTCCGTTCTCCGGGGCCGTCATGACCACGGTGTTCTGGTAGATCTGCAGGTTCCGCACGTCGTGTCCGTAGACGGCGAGCCCTCCGAAGCGCGGCAGCTTGCGGCCGTCGTCGGCGGTGAGGTTGTAGCGGATCGTGTTGTCGGTGTGCGCACCGTTGGCCTTTCGCGTGTACGCGTAGAAGCCGGGGCCGTCGTTGTGGAACGCCAGGTTGTACTGGATGGTCGAGTCCGAGACGTTCTCGTCGAATCCGAACCCGGCGCCGTCCACCTCGGAGCCCGTGTGGTTGCGGTAGGCGGTGTTGTGCTCCAGGAGCACGTCCTTGGCGTCGTAGGCCCAGATGCCCACCGGGCCCGACGGCGCCCGGCCGGACGACGTGGATCCGTTGTCGTGGGCGCTGGAGTCGCGCACGGTGGCGTGGCGCACCGCGCCGAGGATGATGCCGTCGCCGGTGTGCCGGTCGTCTGCGTCGGGATCGCCGGTGTTGCGGTGGGCCTCGACGTCTGAGACGTCGACGTCCTCGTGTGCCCAGGCAGGCTGGGCGGGGTCGAACTGCGGGCCGTAGGTCAGCAGGCCGGCGTCCTTGTTGCCGTGCAGCTTTGCCTGACGGATCGTCACGTTCTTGAATCCGTTGCCCTTCTCGATGCCGCCGACGGCGATGCCCACCTGGAATCCGGTGACGGTGACGTCGGTGACGGACACCCCGTCCAGTTTTCCGCCGCCCGGACGGTCGGCGTAGAGGTTGATGCCGCCGTCGCGGGAGTAGGCGGCGCGGTCCCCGGTGATGTCGAGGTCGCGGATCTGCACGCCCGCGGTGTTGTGGACGGAGACGCCGGGCGATCCCTCGGCCTCGATCGTCGCCCGGCCCTCGCCGTAGGATCCGACCACCACGGGCCGCTCCGCGCTGCCCGCCTCGGTGCCGCCCAGGGTGATCGTGCCGGTGAACCGGGCACCGCCCTCCAGGAGCAGCCGGTCGCCCGGTCCGAGTGCCGAGCGTTCGGCCCGGGCCAGCGAGCGCCAGGCCTGGCCGGGCGAGGAACCGTTGTTCTCGTCGTCGCCCCGCGTGCTGACGTAGTACGTGCCGGCCTCGGTCCCGGGCACGTAGTGGGGGGTGGCCGCGCAGCCGCTCGCGCCGATCAGTGCGAGCGCGGCGACGAGGACACCGGGGGCGGTGCAGCGCCCTGCACGGGTTGTGGCGGCTTTCCTTCGCATGGGGATCAGGCCTCCACGGGCACCCGGGCGAGCGGCGGTCCGGTGGGCGCGGCGAACCAGGCCACCGTGCGGCGCAGGCCCTCGTCGAGGGAGACGCGGGGCATCCAGCCGAGCTGTTCCGCGGCCCGGCCGATCTCCGGGCGGCGGCGGGCGGGGTCGTCGACGGGCAGCGGCCGGTAGGCGATCGGGGAGGACGATCCGGTGATGCGCAGCACGAGTTCGGCGAGTTCGCGCACGGTGCGTTCGCTGGGGTTGCCCAGGTTCACCGGTCCGCTGCGGTCGCTGTCGAGCATCGCGATCAGGCCCCGGACGAGGTCGTCGACGTAGCAGAAACTGCGGGTCTGGCTGCCGTCGCCGTAGAGGGTCAGCGCCCTGCCCGCCAGGGCCTGGCGGACGAAGGTGGAGACCACACGTCCGTCGTGCGGCCGCATCCGCGGACCGTAGGTGTTGAAGATCCGTACGATGCCCACGTCGACGCCGTGGCATCGGCGGTAGGCCGTGGAGAGCGCCTCCGCGAACCGCTTGGCCTCGTCGTAGACGCTGCGCGGGCCGACCGGATTGACGTGGCCCCAGTATTCCTCGGGCTGCGGGTGGACCTCCGGGTCGCCGTAGACCTCGCTGGTGGAGGTGAGCAGGAAGCGGGCGCCGTGCCGCTGGGCCAGGCGCAGGGCGTTCTCGGTGCCCCGGCTGCCGACGGCCAGCGTCTGCAGAGCCAGGCGGTGGTAGTCCGGTGGTGATGCGGGGCTCGCGAGGTGGGCGACGGCGTCCCACCGGCCCGGCACGTCGAACGGCTCGGTCACGTCGGCGCGGACCAGGTGGAATCCGGGCGTGTCGCGCAGGTGGGCGACGTTGGCAGGTTCGCCGGTACAGTAGTTGTCCAGGCAGCAGACCGTGTCTCCCCGGCGCAGCAGGGCCTCGCACAGATGGGATCCCACGAAGCCGCTGCCACCGGTCACCACGACTCTCATGACGCACCTCCACTGACGGCGCCCGCCTTGACGGGTGCAGGACCGGCCGGAGCGAGCCGCGGACGGCCCGGGGCGTGCACCCGCCAGCCGGCCGCCGACCAGGAGGGCAGGTCGAGGCTGTTGCGGGCGTCCAGCAGGACGGGATCGTGCACGACCGCGGCCAGAGCGGACGGGTCGATGTCCCTGTACTCCGGCCAGTTGGTCAGGTGCAGGACCAGGTCGGCGTCCTCGCATGCTTTGTCGATGTCCAGGGCGTAGGACAGCTCGGGATGGACGGCGCGCGCGTTGTCGAGGGCTTGCGGGTCGTGCATGCGGACCGTGGCGCCTTGCTGGTGCAGGGCGGCCGCGACGGCCAGGGCGGGCGAGTCGCGGATGTCGTCGCTGCCGGGCTTGAACGCCGCACCGAGCACGGCGATGCTGCGTCCGGTGAACGAGCCGCCCAGGAGTTCGCGTGCCGCATCGACGGTGCGCGAGCGCTGCCGGGTGTTGATCCGGTCGACCTCTTGCAGGAACACCACCGCCTCACCGGCGCCGATCTCCTCGGCGCGGGCGGCGAAGGCCCGGATGTCCTTGGGGAAGCAGCTGCCGCCGAAGCCGAGCCCCGGTTCGAGAAAGCGCGGGCCGATGCGCGAGTCCGCGCCGATGGCCCTGGCCAGGCGCGACGCGTCGGCGCCTGCGGCGTCGCACACCTCGGCCATGGCATTGATGAAGGAGATCTTGGTGGCGAGGAAGGAGTTCGCCGCCACCTTGACCAGCTCCGCCGTCGCCGGGTCGGTGCTGAAGAAGGGCACCCCGGTGGCGATCATCGGCGCGTAGATGTTCCGCAGCACGGCTTCGGCGTGCCGCGAGGTCACGCCCACGACCAGGCGCTCGGGCCGCATGGTGTCCTGGACCGCGGATCCCTCGCGCAGGAACTCGGGGTTCCAGGCGACCTCCGTTTCCGGCGTCGTCCCGGCCAGGCGCTCGGCAAGGCGTGCCGCCGTGCCCACCGGAACCGTCGACTTGCCCACGATGAGGCTGCCGGGCAACAGATGCGGGGCCAGCCCGTCCACCACGGCGTCCACGTAGCGCAGGTCGGCGGCCTTGCTGTCGGGACGCTGCGGGGTGCCCACGCACAGGAAGTGCGTCTTGGCGAACGCGGCTCCCTCGGCCAGCGAGGTGGAAAAGCGCAGCCTGCCCGACGCGACGGTCCGGGCCAGGAGTTCGTCCAGTCCGCTCTCATGGATGGGCGCCCGGCCCGCCGCCAGGGAGGCGATCCGTTCGGCATCGATGTCGAGGCCGAGCACCTGGTGGCCGATGTCGGCCATGCACGCGGCGTGCACCGTTCCCACGTAACCGGTGCCGATCACTGTCATCCGCATGACGTCGCTCCTTACGGGTCGTGTCTCACGGCTTGTGCTGCTTGCTGTTGGTGCGCCGGCCGGGACCGGCGTAGCCATGGGGGTTGAGCTGCTGGAAGCGCCATGCGTCCCGGCACTTGTCGTGCAGGTCCCGGGTGGGCCGCCAGCCCCAGGCGCGCGCCACCGCGCTCGCGTCGGCGACGAGTTCGCTCACGTCGCCGGGGCGGCGCGGCATGATCTGGTAGGGGATGGCCCGGCCGCAGGCCGCGCCGAACGCGGATATGACATCGAGGACCGAACGTCCGGTGCCGGCACCGAGGTTGAACACCCTCAGGCCCTTCCCGTCGGCGAGGTGGTCCAGGGCGATGCGGTGGGCCTCGGCGGTGTCCATGACGTGGAGGTAGTCGCGGATCGCGGTGCCGTCGGGTGTGGCGTAGTCGTCACCGAACACGGGCAGCCGCTCACGCCGTCCGACGGCGACCTGCGCGACATAGGGCATCAGGTTGTCGGGGACGCCGCCCGGATCCTCGCCCAGAAGTCCGCTGGGGTGGGCCCCGACGGGGTTGAAGTAGCGCAGGGCGAGCACGGTGAACTCCGGTCGGCGGGCGCACACGTCGGCGAGGAGCTGCTCGCACATCCACTTGGACGCGGCGTACGGGTTGGTGGGCCGGGCGGGGGTCGACTCGTCGAGCGGCCCGCGTCCGGCGTCGCCGTAGATGGAACAGGAGGAGGAGAACACCAGCTGGTGCACGCCGTGTGCGCGCATCACCTGCAGCAGCGCGGTCGTGCCGCCGACGTTGGTGTCGTAGTACTCGATGGGCATCCGTGTCGACTCGCCCACGGCCTTGTGCGCGGCAAAGTGCACGACGGCGTCCACGGAGTGGCGGTCGAATACGGCCGACAGGGCGCGCCGATCACGGATGTCCAGCTCATAGACGGCGCCGACGAAACGGTCGGCGATCCGTTCCACCCGCGTAAAGACCTGCGGGGTGCTGTGGGAGTAGTCGTCGATCACGATCAGTTCGTAGCCGTGGTCGAGGAGTTCGACGCAGGTGTGGCTTCCGATGAAGCCCGCGCCGCCGGTGACGAGGATCGTGGAGGGTGCGCTCATGGCCCATCACCAATTCAGGACGGCGGCGGCATACGCCGGGTAGAAGACGAGGGCGGTGGCGGCCGGCAGTGCCGCCGCAAGGCCCAGGGTCAGCGGGAGCCGTGCGGCCGGCAGCGCACGGGCGAAAGAGACCTCCGCCGCCCGCGCCGCCTCCCGTACGTGGAGCAGGGGGACGGCCAGGGCGACGGCCGCGTAGGACGTGGCGGCGATCAGACAGAGGAAGACGTAACCGACCGACGGGCTCGTCAGCTCCCCCACCAGGGCGATGGAGGACAGCGCGGTGGCCAGGGCGACGAAGGGCAGGGTGAGGCGGGCGGGCAGCGGCCGTGGTCCGCCCGCGTCCTTGGGCGTGACCTTGAACGTCACGGGGCGGGGGCGCAGTTTCTGCCGGACGGCGCCGAGCATGCCCAGGATGACGAAAGGCCAGCGCGCGAGAGCGAACAGCCACGTCTCCCAGCTGAGCACCGGGGCCGTGCGGGGGCGCAGCATCCCGCGCCGGCGCATCAGCAACAGGGTGAGCAGCAGCCACAGCGGCATGGGCCACAGGTGGATCAGGAAGTCGAAGTAGTTCACGTTCATCCACGGCAGGCCGGTAAGCACGGCGATCGGCGGCAGCGTGAGTCCCGCGGTGATCATCAGGCCGAGCAGCGGGTAGTAGGCCAGGGCATAGGAGAAGCGCAGCCGCAGCACGAACGGCAGCCGGCGCAGATGGCAAGGCAGCAGGCCCAGGAGCATCGTGGTCAGGCTCCGCGACCACTGGTACTCCTGCGTGATCATGTCGGCGAAGGTGAGCGGCCCGTCCCCGTGCGCCTCGGCATCGATGGCGAACGCCCCGTGCCAGCCCGCCGAGTTGAGCAGATACGTGGTGGAGAAGTCCTCGGCGAGTTCGGGGCCCAGGCCGCCGATGTCCCGCAGCGCGCGGGTGCGCACGGCGTAGTGGGAGCCGATGCACATCGGCGCGAGCCCGTCGCTGTGCCCCAGCTGCACCGCGCCGTGCCACACGGCCTCGCGGTGCAGCCGCCCCCGCGCCGCCCAGGACACCGCGCCGTTGGCGTCGCACATGCTGGGCGCGGCCACGTAACCGATGGCGGGGTCGTCGAAGGGGCGGACCATCTCCGAGAGGTAGGTCGGCGCGGGTACGTGGTCGCAGTCCAGCTGCGCGACCACCTCGTAGCGCTGATAGCCCCAGTTGTCGTAGAAGTAGGCGAGATTGCCTTCCTTGCAGCGGGTGCGTCGCGGCCAGTCGCCGCGGTGGTACGGGATGACGCCGCGTCGGCAGGACATCCGCACCCGGTGCGCGCGGCACCAGGAGGTGATCTCCTCGGTCGGGTCCTCGTCGCACAGCCACACGTCATAGGCGTGCGGAAAATCCTGGGCCAGCATCGCTTCGAGTGTCTGCCGGGCGGTGGTCCACGGCTCGGAGGGGGCGCGGGTCACGGCGAAGGCGACCGGAATCGCGGGGACGGGAAGATCCGGGTCGATCCGGCGCAGGCGCAGGGCGGTGGCGAAGAAGTAGCAGGGCAGGCCGGTGAGGTAGAGCAGCAGGACGCTGTTGACGACCAGGCCCGCCCAGCCGACGCGGTGCTCGGGTTGCAGCCACCAGGACCAGAACCACAGGAAGCTCAGCGCCCAGCACGCGGCGATCACCATCAGGGCGGCCCGGTCGCGCCGCGGGAGCGCGGGCACGAACGTCGTCGGCCGCACGGTGCGCACCGGGTACGGATGGCCGAAGACGGGGCCGCCGGCGGTGACGCGGACGACGTTGCCGTCCGAGATACACGCCAGGTCGAGCTCCACCTGGGCCAGATCCGCCGGCATCGGCTTGCTGTGCGTCATGGCCTGACGCTCCTGAGGGGTCGAACGCTGTACGCTGACTATGTATGTTTACGTCGCATATGTACGACTTTGCACCCGATGTTTCGTGAGGTCAAGAGGAGCCGGAGAGGCAGAGGCGACCAACGTGAAGAAGAAGTCGGCGGCCACGCCGAAAGTCAAAGAAACGACCACGTCCCAAGGGCGGCGCGCCAGCGACCACGGGCGCTACGGACGCCTGAGCCGGGAGCGCGTCCTGGCCACGGCCATGGACATCGTCGACCGCGACGGACTCTCCGGCCTGAGCATGCGCAAGCTCGGCGCGGAACTGGGCGTGGAGGCGATGGCCCTCTACCGGTACGCGTCCAGCAAGGGGGACCTGCTCGACGGCCTGGTCGAGGCGTTCTGCCAGGAGCTGGAGAGCGACCTTGCGGCACAGCCGCACGCCGACGACTGGCAGCAAGAACTGCACCGCATCGCGCTGGCCACCTACGGCGTGGCCCTGCGCCACCCGCACATGGCCCCCCTGCTCGCCACCCGCCTGCTGTCCACCCCGCTGGCCCGCCGCCCCGCGGCCGTACTGCGCAGCGACGAGCGCATCCTGGCGCTGCTCCATGACGCCGGTCTGAGCGACCGCCGCACCGTACAGGTACACCGGGCGTTTACGGCATGGCTGCTTGGCTATCTCCTGGTCGAATTGCGGGCCATGGACGACGAGCCCGGCGAACCCGATCCGGCCTTCCGCCTCGGCCTGCACCGCATGCCCGCGCAGGAGTTCCCGCGACTGCGGGCCACCGCCATCTCGCTGGACAGCCAGGGCGGGCCCGGGCAACTGGCCGCGGGGATCGATGCGTTGCTCGGCCCATGAGAACTCCGGCCCGGGCGATCCCCGGCGCTGCCGGAAGCCCGGGTGGCATCCCGGGGCGGACAGGCAGACGATAAAAGGAAGGGGTCGGCCGGTGCGCGCGCCGACCGTAGATCCTCGACGGTGACAACTGCCTCCGCAACCGACTCCGGGACTGTTGGCCTGGGCAGAAGGAGGACATCGTCATGTTCGAGGTCAAGACGGTCGAAAAGCCCGACGAGCGGCGTGATTTCCCCCGGGGGCATCTCGGCGCCGTCCACCTGACGGGGCTGGACTTCGCGGTGGGCACCTTCGAGCCCGGCTGGCGCTGGTCCGAGTCGGTGGCTCCGCTCGCGGGGACCAAGAGCTGCGAGATCCACCACAACGGCTACGTCGTCGAGGGACGGATGCACATCCGCATGGACGACGGAGGCGAGGGCGAAGTCGGACCCGGCGATGTCTTCGTGCTCCCGCCCGGGCACGACGCCTGGGTCGTGGGCGACGAACCCGTCGTGCTGTACGACTTCGCGGGAGGCATGGCCCAGGACTACGCAAAGGCGGCCGATGGGTAGTCCAGTCTTCCTGTCGGTCCGTGCGGCACCTTGACCCCGACCTCGCGGGCCATCTGGCCCCCGCAGCACCGCAAACCCGCTGTTCACCGCCGCCAGGAAGGCATGAACGTACGGACAATCGGGCCCGCCCTGTGAGCCCGGCGCTTACCGTCCGTCAGGGCACGGCACAGCCCTGCTCCGCTCCCCCGCTGCGCGGGGCCAAGGGTGACCACCACCACGAGCATCAGCCTCCGGGGCCTGCCTCCCTCGTACGGCGGTCAGGCCCGGAGGTATCCCACCAGGAGCTCCGCCAGCTCCTGCGGTCGGCTCAGCGCGACGCAGTGTCCGCCGGCGATCTCATCGGGCGTGACACCCAGGCGTTTGCGCGCCAAGTCACGGAAGAACTCGGGCGGGAAGAAGCGGTCGTCCTTGCACACGACGAACTTCGTGGGAATGTCGGGCCAGGCCGTCAGCGGCCAGGGCTCGCCGCCCGCCCGGGAGCGTTCCTCCCGCTCCCTGCGCATCGCCTCCTCGGCCAGCTCGCGCGGCACGTCGCGGTAGAAGCTCTCGAAGGGGTCCTCGATGGCGGACAGGCCCGCGGCCTCCCTGGCCTGGATGCAGCCGGTCCTCTGCCACCAGTCGTCCGGCCGTTCGCCCGGTTCCGGGATCATCCCGGCCAGCAGGACCAGCGTCCCGGCCCGGAGCCGTTCGGCCACCAGCGGTGCGGTGAACGCGCCGTAGGAGTGACCGACGATGACGAGGTTCTGCCGCTCGCCGACGGCCTCGACCACGGCATCGGCGTAGTCGCCGAGCCCGGCGTCCGGACGGTCCGACGGCAGGTCCGGGGCGACGGTGTCATGCCCCCGCGCGCGCAGCTGGGCTTCCAGGAGGTGCCAGGACCAGCCGCTGTCGCCGCCGCCGTGAATGAGCACGAAAGTTGCCATGCCCTCTGTATACCTGGGGAGTTGCCCTCCTCCCCTGGTTTTGCGCTCAACGCGGCAGAGGGGTCCGGGGCGCGGGGCCCTCTTGGACGTACCGAGGCGACGATCACGACGACGGTCTGAGGTTCTTGCGCTGGTTGGCGTTGAAGCGCGCTTTCTTCTGGCGATTTCCGCACGTGTTCATGTCACACCATTTGCGGGTGCGGCTCTGGCTGGCGTCGAAGAAGGCGGCTTGGCAGGTCGGTGACGCGCACAGGGCCAGTTTTCCGTCGCGTTCGCCCGCGAGGATGCCGATCGCGTCGGCGGCGATCACGCTGAGGGCGTCTTCCACGCGGGAATCCGGGCTGAGCCGCCACTGCCTCTTGCCCCCGGGCGTCAGGATCGCCGCGGCTCTGCCCTGCAGGCTGCACTCATTGATGGCCTGGACAGCGGGTGCGGGGAGGGCGTCCTGGACCGCGGCCGCTGTCGCGGCTTCGTGAATGGACTCCCTCAGCTCCCGGGCGCGGTCGAGTTGCGCTGCGGTGCAGGAGTCCACGGCCAGGCCGTACACGGCCAGCCAGTCGACGAGTCGGTGCGGCACGGGAATGCGTTCCACGGGCTCGCCATGACGCTCCGACAGAGTCCCCGTGAAGCTGGTCGCCAGGACGGCACCGAGGCGGAAGTCAGGAAACGCGGCAGACATGGAACCAGCTTAGCCGGTTGCAGCGCCGCTCGGAGTACTGCTAGAACCGTCTTAGCCGGTTCGCGATAGGTCGCAGCCGGTTCCGCGACGGCCAGGAGGTGCCATGCCCCGCCCCACCAGCGACGTAGAAGCGTTTGAAGCCCGGGCAACCGATGCCGACCTCGACGAGCTGCGCGCACGACTGGCCGCGGCGCGCCTGCCGGAGGCCGAGACGGTCTCGCGCGCCGGGCCCGGACCGCGCCGGTGGGAGCAGGGCGTTCCGCTCGCCGACCTCGCCGACGTCGTGCACTACTGGCGCACCGGGTACAACTGGCGGCCGTTCGAAGAACGCCTCAATCGGATCGGCCAGTACCGCACGACCATCGATGGTCTGGGAATCCACTTTCTGCACCGCCGGTCCGCGCGCGCAGATGCCACTCCTCTGATCCTGACTCACGGCTGGCCGGACAGCATTGCCCGGTTCACCGACGCGGTGGACGAACTGGCAGATCCCAAAGACGCCGACGCGCCGGCGTTCCACGTCGTGGTTCCCTCGCTGCCGGGCTTTGGCTACAGCGACAAGCCGGCCACCACCGGGTGGGGAACCGAAAGGATCGCGGCCGCCTGGGTGGAACTGATGGGAAGGCTCGGGTACAGCAAGTTCCTGGCCCACGGCGGTGACTGGGGCGGCAATATCACCACCGTTCTCGGCGGCAGGTTCCCGGCGCATGTCCTCGGCATCCACACCACGTTCGCGGAGGGCCCGCCGGGGCTGACGACGGACGGGCTGACGGCGGTCGAGCGCGAGTGGGCCGAGGACACCCGCGACTTCTGGCGTCAACGCGCGGCGTACGCGAAGCAGCAGGCGACCCGGCCGCAGACCATCGGCTACGCCCTCGTCGACTCACCGGTGGGGCTTCTGGCCTGGATCCTCGACAAGTTCGCCGAGTGGTCGGACACCGAGGACAGCCCGTTCGAGACGATCTCCCGAGACCGCATTCTCGATGACGTCACCCTGTACTGGCTGACGCGCACCGGCGCATCCGCGGCCCGCATCTACTTTGAAAGCCACAACGCGCTGGACCCCGAACTCCGGGTCGACGTCCCCTCGGCGATCACCGCCTATCCCCGCGACGTCGAGAAGTGTCCGCGCCCCTGGGCGCAGGAGCGCTACCGGCAGATCGTCCGATGGAACGAGGCCGAAGCCGGCGGACACTTCCCGTCGCTGGAGGTTCCCGAATACTTCGTCAAAGACCTGCAAGAGGGACTCGCGGCCGTCCTGGCCGCCGACCGCTGAACACGGCTTCGCGCGTCAGGCGCCGTCGATGCGGTCGAGCAGCGCCCGGGCCTCGAGGGTGCGTCGGTGTTCCGGGCCGAAGGTGGCCAGGCAGGCGTCGCGGGCGGCGGTGGCCTCATGGCGGGCTTCGAAGCTGCGGTGCAGTCCCAGCAGGGCGTTGGCCACGGCCAGTTCGACGGCGCCGGTCTCCGGGCGGCTTTCTATGGCAATCGGTGGATGCGCGGCGGTAGTGGCATAGGGGCCGGGACGCTCGCATGTGTTCTATTCGCTGTCGACGCGGTTGCTGACCTGCTGCATCCTGGCCTCCTCCAAGTCCAGGATCTGCTGGGTGTCGTTGAGCGCACGCGAGCTGATCGTGCCGTCGGAGCGGGCCTTGAGCAGGGCCGTGCGCTGTGCGGCCGTGGCCGCCAGGCGCAGGTGCAGATACTCCAGGCG
>NZ_JBNNJZ010000231.1:0-12438 GCF_050270335.1 Streptomyces sp. NPDC059900 | reverse complement strand
GGTCGAGGCCGAGCGACGTGGCGGCCAGCTCACGGTTCTTGCGCACGGAGGCGGGGTCGTCGCCGACCGCGCCGCCGAGATTGAGCTCTTCGTACGGAACGGCGCTCACCCCGCCCCACCGGTCGGTGAAGGCGAAGTGCGCGCCGCTCCGTGTGCTGTGCCCGTTTATCACTTCAGGAAGTCCGGCACGTCCAGCTCTTCGGCCTGGCTGTCCGAGTACGGACGGGCCGGCGGAACCTGCGGCGGGGCCACGGGTGCCGACGGGGTCTCGTTGACCGGCGTCACCTCGACCGGCTCCGGAGCCGACGGCTCCTCGTGCGGCGTGACGCTGCCGAGGCCGCCGTAGGGCGAACGGGACTCGGCGGGACGGCTCGCGGCCGCCGGCTGCTCGTCGCGCTGCTTCGACGCCGGCGTCGAACCGAGGACGGTGTCCCGCTTGGACGGCGGCTGCCCGCCGTCGAAGCCCGCCGCGATGACGGTGACCCGGACCTCGTCGCCCAGGGCGTCGTCGATGACGGCGCCGAAGATGATGTTCGCCTCGGGGTGGGCCGCCTCGCTGACCAGCTGGGCCGCTTCGTTGATCTCGAAGAGGCCGAGGTCGGAGCCGCCGGAGATGGAGAGCAGGACTCCCCGCGCTCCGTCGATGGACGCCTCCAGGAGGGGCGAGGAGATCGCCATCTCCGCGGCGGCCACCGCGCGGTCGTCGCCGCGGGCCGAGCCGATGCCCATGAGGGCCGAACCGGCCTCGGACATGACCGACTTGACGTCGGCGAAGTCGAGGTTGATCAGACCCGGCGTGGTGATGAGGTCGGTGATGCCCTGGACACCGGAGAGCAGGACCTGGTCCGCCGACTTGAAGGCGTCCAGAACGCTGACCTGGCGGTCCGAGATGGACAGCAGCCGGTCGTTGGGGATGACGATGAGGGTGTCGACCTCCTCGCGCAGCTCCGCGATCCCGTCCTCGGCCTGGTTGGCACGACGACGGCCCTCGAAGGTGAACGGGCGGGTGACGACGCCGATGGTCAGGGCGCCCAGGGAGCGGGCGATGTTGGCGACGACAGGTGCGCCGCCGGTGCCGGTGCCGCCGCCTTCGCCGGCGGTGACGAAGACCATGTCGGCCCCCTTGAGGACCTCCTCGATCTCCTCGCGGTGGTCCTCGGCCGCCTTGCGGCCGACTGCCGGGTTGGCTCCGGCGCCGAGGCCGCGGGTGAGTTCACGGCCGACGTCGAGCTTGACGTCGGCGTCGCTCATCAACAGGGCTTGCGCGTCGGTGTTGATGGCAATGAACTCGACGCCCTTGAGACCGACCTCGATCATCCGGTTGATGGCATTGACACCACCGCCGCCGACACCGATGACTTTGATGACTGCGAGGTAGTTCTGCGGTGCTGCCACGTCGAAGGCCTCTCGCCTCGAGTTACGTGTCGCCGCCTCGCGGTCAAGCGCCGCGACGACTGATGCCGAATGGGACGGTCCGAACGCCGACCCGAACCCTAACGCTGAAGTTTAGGGTTACCAGTGTGTCTGTTCCTTGGACTCTTCCGAACAGGACACTAAGTCGACAAGTGGCGCACGTTCAACGAACACGCCGAACCTCCCGTTTTTCTTTTCACCCTATGTGATCAGCCGTAGCGCTGCCGAACCAGGGTGCTGGCCTGCGACGATATGCGTCAACTCGCCGATGATGCAGGGGCGGTGGGGACACTCACATCGAAGTGCCGCGCCTTGGGGGCGGCTTTCATCAGGGCGGTGAGTGTGCTTGCCTTCGTCCGACCCATCTCGCTGCTGCCCCACGCTACGGTGCGTCCGCCGCTCAACTCCAGCGAGATCGAGTCGTATGAACGGACTTTGACGACCCGGGTATCGCGGGCCACGGCGGCCGGAAGCGCACCCGCGACGCTCACCGACTCGCGCCGCAGGCGGTGCGAGTCGAAACGGCGCAGACTCGACGCCGCGTTCTCCTGGTCCGGCGTCAATTCCAGGAGCGGAACACCCTTCGGCGCCTGTCCGACCGTGGCGAATCGCACGCCCTTGGCGTCCACTTCGACGAACTTTCCGCCCTTTTCGATAAGCAGAACCGGCTTGCGTTCGGTCACCTTGAGACCGATTTCGTGCGGCCAGGAACGCTCGACCTCGACCGAGTCGATGCGCCGCAGCTTCTTGCGCAGCCGGTCCCCGAGAGCGTCGGTGTCGACCGAAATCAGGGGCGCCCCGACCGGGGCCGCCGCCGCTTCGCGCACCTCTTGGGGCGTCAGGATCCGGGTCCCCGAAACCGTCACGCGCTCCACGCGCAGCCACTGCGAGCCGTAGAGCAGCCAGACGCCCCCGGAGCCGAGCAGCACGAGCGCGATCAGCGAGAGGATCAGGGTGCGCGGCCGCGGCATGCGTACGCGGGACCGCAGAAGGCGGGGAGGGCGGGGCGGGCGGGACCCACCAGAAGCAGACTTCTGCCGTTCGGCGGTGGTCGGTCCGGCCACGGTCCCCTGCCTTCTGTGTGCCTATCTGTGCCGCGTCACCCGTTGCGGCGCGACGCGATCGCCTCGTACACCATGCCGACGAGGAGGTCGTCGGCATCCCTGCGGCCGAACTCCGATGCGGCACGGGACATCTCGTACAGCCGGTGCGGGTCGGCGAGCACCGGGAGCACGTTGCCCTGCACCCACTCGGGCGTCAGTTCGGCGTCGTCCACCAGGAGTCCGCCGCCCGCCTTGACCACCGGCTGGGCGTTCAGCCGCTGTTCGCCGTTGCCGATGGGCAGCGGGACGTAAGCGGCCGGCAGCCCGACGGCGGAGAGTTCGGCGACGGTCATCGCGCCCGCGCGGCAGAGCATCATGTCCGCCGCGGCGTACGCGAGGTCCATCCGGTCCACGTACGGTACCGGGATGTAGGGCGGCATACCGGGCATGTTCTCGACGTACGGCATTTCGTTCTTCGGGCCGACCGCGTGCAGGATCTGGATTCCGGCGCGCTGGAGGACCGGAGCGACCTGCTGGACGACCTCGTTGAGGCGCCGCGCGCCCTGCGAACCGCCGGAGACGAGCAGCGTCGGCAGGTTCGGGTCGAGGCCGAAGGCGGCGCGCGCCTCCGGGCGGACCCTGGCCCGGTCGAGCGTGGCGATGGTGTGGCGCAGCGGGATGCCGATGTAGCGGGAGTTGCGCAGCTTGCTGTCCGGTGTGGCGACGGCCACCCCGGCGGCGTACCGCGAACCGATCTTGTTGGCGAGGCCGGGACGCGCGTTGGCCTCGTGCACGACGATCGGCGTGCCGGTCCGCTTGGCCGCGAGGTACCCCGGCAGCGCGACATAGCCGCCGAAGCCGACCACGCAGTCCGCCTTCGTGCGCTCCAGGATCTGCTCGGCCGCCTTGATCGTGCCGCGCAGCCGTCCCGGCACGGTGATCAGCTCGGGGGTGGGCTTGCGCGGCAGCGGTACGGCCGGGATCAGCGCGAGTTCGTAGCCCCGCTCGGGCACGAGCCGGGTCTCGAGTCCGCGCTCCGTGCCCAGGGCCGTGATGCCCACGGTCGGGTCCTGCCTACGCAGGGCGTCCGCGAGGGCGAGCGCGGGCTCGATGTGGCCGGCGGTCCCCCCACCGGCGAGTACGACATGCACCGAAATTCACCGCTCTCCGGACGAACGCGCCTTGACGCGCCGTCTCATCGTGTTCCATCTCACCCGAGGTTGCCGCATGGCCAGGGCCGCCTTTGCCGCCGGGTCCTCCCGCGCGAAGGCGATGAGGAGTCCGATGGCGAACATGGTCGGCAGCAGGGCGGAGCCCCCGTAGGAGAACAGCGGGAGCGGGACACCGGCGATCGGCAGCAGACCGAGCACCGCACCGACGTTGATCACGGCCTGCGCCGTGATCCAGGTGGTCACGCCTCCCGCGGCATACCGTACGAAGGGGTCCTCCGTGCGTCCGGCCACGCGGATACCCGCATAGCCTAGAGCCGCGAACAGAGCGAGCACCGACAGCGTCCCCGCCAGGCCGAGTTCCTCCCCTGTGATGGCGAAGATGAAGTCGGTGTGCGGTTCCGGCAGTTGACCCCATTTTTCCACACTCGCGCCGAGGCCGGAACCGAAGAATCCGCCGGAGGCCAGGGCATAGATCCCGTGCACGGCCTGCCAGCACTGGTCGCCGGGGCCCGGATCGGTGGCGCCGATGCAGGCGAGCCTCGCCATGCGGTTGGGGCTCGTCTTGATGAGGATCACGCCGAGCAGGGCAGCGATGGAGAGCACTCCGGCGAAGAGCCGCGTCGGCGCACCCGCGAGCCAGAGCAGGCCGAAAAGGATCGCCGTGAGAATGATCGCCGTGCCCATGTCGCCGCCCAGCATGATCAGTCCGAGCAGCATGAAGGCGACCGGGACGAGCGGCACCAGCATGTGCTTCCACTGGGCGAGCAGGCGCTTGTCCTGCTTGCGGGCGAGCAGGTCCGCGCCCCACAGGACGAGGGCGAGCTTGGCGAACTCACTTGGCTGGAGCTGGAACGGGCCGCCCAGATAGATCCAGTTCTGGTTTCCGTTGACGCTGCGCCCTATCCCCGGCACCTGCACGAGCACCATCAGGAAGACGGTCACCGCGAGGATGGGATAGGCGAGCGCCCGGTGCAGCTTGATGGGCATCCGCATGGCCACGAACAGCAGGATCGAGCCCAGTACGGCCGCGGTGAACTGCTTGCGGAAGAAGTACGCGGCGGGCAGGTCGAGCTGCAGCGCCTGGATCATGGACGCCGAGTAGACCATCACCAGGCCGAGCACGGTGATCAGCAGGCTGCTGCCGAGGATGAGGTAATAGGCGGTCAGCGGCCGGTCCCAGGCGCGCTTGAGCCGGGTGTGGAACCGCCGCAGCGCGTTCTCGCTCGGCGGGCGCGGCACGCGCGCGGGACGGACCGGTGCGGGCCGCCTGGCGAGGCGCGTGGGCGCGCGTCCGCTACTGCCGGCCATCGAGGCCCCCGTCAAGACACCACGACGCTGCCACGTGCCCTCCTAAGGGTGTGCCGGGCGCCCCCGGACCACAGGGGCCCGCGTCAGGCGCTCGCGCCGAGTTCGCGGACCGCGTCCGCGAACGCGTCACCACGCTTGTTGTAGTTGGTGAACATGTCCATCGAGGCACAGGCCGGGGCCATCAGTACGGTGTCCCCCGGCTCGGCCAGCCGTGCCGCCTGCTCCACCGCCTCGGACATCGCCCCAGTGTCCGTCCGGTCGAGGTCGACGACCGGGACCTCGGGGGCGTGTCGCGCCAGGGCTTCGCGGATCAGCGCGCGGTCGGCGCCGATCAGGACGACACCCCGCAGCCGCTTCGCCGACTTGGTGACGAGCTCGTCGAAGGTGGCGCCCTTGGCGAGGCCGCCCGCGATCCAGACGATGGATTCGTAGGCCGCCAACGAGGCTTCCGCGGCGTGGGTGTTGGTGGCCTTGGAGTCGTCGACGTACGCCACTTCGGCCACGTCGGCGACGTGTTCGATGCGGTGGGCGTCGGGACGGAAGGCGCGCAGACCGTCGCGTACGGCCGTCGCGGGCACTCCGTAGGCGCGCGCGAGAGCGGCCGCGGCCAGGGCGTTGGCGATGTTGTGCGGCGCGGGCGGCTGCACGTCGGAGATCTCGGCGAGCTCCTGCGCCTGCTTCTGGCGGTCCGGCACGAAGGCACGGTCGACCAGAATGCCGTCCACGACGCCCAGTTGCGAGGGCGCGGGCGCATTCAGCGTGAAACCGACGGCGCGGCAGCCCTCTTCGACGTCGGCCTCGCGGACCAGGTCCTCGGTGGCCTTGTCGGCCGTGTTGTAGACGCAGGCGATCTGATTGCCCTCGTAGACGCGGCCCTTGTCGGCGGCGTATGCCTCCATGGAGCCGTGCCAGTCCAGGTGGTCGGGCGCGAGGTTCAGGACGGCCGCGGAGTGGGCGCGCAGCGAGGGCGCCCAGTGCAGCTGGTAGCTGGAGAGCTCGACGGCGAGCACGTCGTACGTGTCGTCGCCGGTGACCACGTCGAGGAGCGAGACCCCGATGTTGCCGACGGCGGCGGTCCGCAGGCCCGCCGCCTCCAGGATCGAGGCCAGCATCCGTACGGTCGTGGTCTTGCCGTTCGTGCCGGTCACCGCGAGCCATGGCGCGGCACCGGGGCCGCGCAGGCGCCAGGCGAGCTCGACGTCGCCCCACACCTCGACGCCGGCTGCCGCGGCGGCCGCGAAGAGCGGCTTGCCGGGCTTCCAGCCGGGCGTGGTGACGACGAGTTCGGTGCCTTCGGGCAGGGTGTCGCCGTCACCGAGGCGGACCGTGACGCCCAGCTTCTCCAGCTCGGCGGCCTGCGTGCGGGAGCGCTCGTCGTCGCCTTCGTTGACGACGGTGACGACGGCTCCGAGGCCGTGCAGCACGCGGGCCGCCGGGATGCCCGAGACGCCGAGCCCCGCGACAGTGACGTTCTTTCCTGCCCAAGTCATTACTTCTTGGCTGCCCATCCTGCGTAGAAGAGGCCGAGTCCGACGATCACGCACATGCCCTGGATGATCCAGAAGCGGACCACCACAAGGACCTCGGACCACCCCTTGAGTTCGAAGTGGTGCTGCAACGGCGCCATGCGGAAGACGCGCTTCCCGGTCAGCCGGAAGGAGCCGACCTGGATGACGACCGACATCGTGATGAGGACGAAGAGGCCGCCGAGCAGGGCGAGGAGCATCTCGGTGCGCGAGCAGATCGCGAGTCCGGCGAGCGCGCCGCCCAGGGCGAGCGAACCGGTGTCACCCATGAAGATCTTGGCGGGCGAGGTGTTCCACCACAGGAAGCCGAAGCAGGCACCCATCAGGGCGGAGGCCACGACAGCCAGGTCGAGTGGGTCTCTGACCTCGAAACACGCCTGTGGGTTGGTCAGCGTGACCGCGTTGGCGCAGGACTCCTGGTACTGCCAGACACCGATGAAGGTGTACGCGCCGAAGACCATCACCGAGGCGCCCGTGGCGAGGCCGTCGAGGCCGTCGGTGAGGTTCACGCCGTTCGACATCGCGAGGATCATGAACAGCGCCCAGACCACGAAGAGCACCGGGCCGATCGACCAGCCGAAGTCCGTGACGAACGACAGCTTGGTGGAGGCCGGGGTCTGGTTGCGGTTGTCCGGCCAGTTCAGCGCGAGCACGGCGAAGCCGATGCCGACGATCAGCTGTCCGGCCATCTTCGCCTTGGCGCGCAGGCCGAGCGAACGCTGCTTGACGATCTTGATGTAGTCGTCGAGGAAGCCGACGAGGCCCATGCCCGCCATCAGGAAGAGCACGAGCAGGCCGGAGAGCGTCGTCTCCGTACCCGTGATGATCTTCGTGAGGAAGTACGCGATGAGCGTCGCCAGGATGAAGGCGATACCACCCATGGTCGGCGTACCGCGCTTGCTGTGGTGCTCGCGCGGGCCGTCGTCCCGGATGAACTGCCCATAGCCCTTGCGGGCAAGGAACTTGATAAGGAGCGGGGTTCCGACCAGGGTCAGGAAGAGCCCGATCACACCCGCGAAGAGGATCTGCCTCATCGGCCGGCGACCTGCCCCTCGGACGACGCGGAGTCATCGAGCAGGGCCGTGGCGACCCGCTCGAGACCGACCGATCTGGAAGCCTTCACCAGCACGACGTCTCCCGGGCGCAGCTCGCTGCGCAGCAGGTCGATCGCCGCCTGTGCGTCGGACACGTGCACCGACTCCTCACCCCACGAACCCTCGTTGTATGCGCCCAGTTGGAGCCAGGACGCTTCCCTGCCCCCGACTGCCACGAGCTTGCTCACGTTCAGCCGGACAGCGAGCCGTCCGACCGCGTCGTGTTCGGCGAGCCCCTCGTCACCGAGCTCGGCCATTTGACCGAGCACCGCCCACGTACGACGTCCCTTGGCCATGGCCGCGAGCGCGCGCAGGGCGGCTCGCATGGACTCGGGGTTCGCGTTGTAGGCGTCGTTGACGACCGTCACGCCGTCCGGGCGCTCGGTGACCTCCATCCGCCAGCGGGACAGCGTGCCCGCCTCGGAGAGCGCGCGGGCGATCTCGTCTGCGGACATGCCCAGCTCATGGGCGACGGCGGCCGCGGCAAGCGCGTTCGACACGTGGTGCTCACCGTACAGCCGCAAGGTCACGTCGCTGCACCCGGAGGGTGTGTGCAGCGTAAAAGCAGGCTGTCCGTTGTCGGCGAGCCGGACATTCTCGGCACGTACGTCGGCGTCGGCGCGCTCTCCGAAGAAGAGGACGCGCGCCTTCGTGCGTGAAGCCATGGCGCGGACGAGCGGGTCGTCGGCGTTGAGGACGGCGGTGCCGTCGGCGGGCAGGCTCTCGACGAGTTCACCCTTCGCCACTGCGATCTGCTCGCGTCCGCCGAACTCGCCGATGTGGGCGGTGCCGACGTTGAGCACGAGGCCGATCTTCGGCGGGGTGAGGCCGGTGAGGTAGCGGATGTGGCCGATGCCGCGGGCGCCCATCTCCAGGACGAGGAACTGCGTCTCGTCGGTGGCGCTGAGGGCGGTGAGCGGCAGGCCGATCTCGTTGTTGAGCGATCCTGGCGTGAAGACCGTGGGCGCCTTGCTCCGCAGGACCTGGGCGAGCAGGTCCTTGGAGCTGGTCTTGCCGACGGAGCCGGTGAGCGCGACGAGGGTCGCGCCGAGCCGCTCCACGACGTGCCGCGCCAGGGCCCCGAGGGCTGCCTGCACGTCGTCGACGACGATGGCGGGTACGCCGACGGGGCGCGAGGCCAGGACGGCGGCGGCGCCTGCTTCGACCACCGCGGACGCGTAGTCGTGGCCGTCGACGCGCTCGCCCGCGAAGGCGACGAAGAGGCTGCCGGGCTCCACTTCTCGGGAGTCCCTGACGACCGGTCCGGTGACCTGGACGGACGGATCCGGTATGTCGTGGGTCTGCCCGCCGACGACGGTGGCGATCTCGGCGAGGGAGAGGGCGATCACAGATTCATCCCTGGGTTTGCTGGATAGCTTCGCGAAGTACCTGGCGGTCGTCGAAGGGACGTACCACCCCGGCGATGTCCTGGCCCTGCTCGTGGCCCTTGCCCGCGACGAGCACCGTGTCGCCCGGCTCGGCCCTGGCGGCGGCGGCGCGGATGGCGGTGGCGCGGTCCTCGAAGACGGCGACGTCGCCGCGTTCGTGGATCGGCACGTCGGCGGCGCCCGCGAGCATCGTGGCGAGGATCGCGAGAGGGTCCTCGCCGCGGGGGTTGTCGGCGGTCAGTACGGCGGTGTCGGCGAGCCGTGCCGCCGCGGCGCCCATCGGCATCCGCTTGGTCTTGTCCCGGTCGCCGCCGCAGCCGAGCACGATGTGCAGCTTGTTCTCGGTGACCTTGCGCAGCGCGCGCAGGACCGATTCGACGGCGTCCGTCTTGTGGGCGTAGTCGACGACGGCGAGGTAGGGCTGGCCCTCGTCGATGCGCTCCAGGCGGCCCGGCACGCCGGGCACCCCCGCGACGCCGTCGGCGGCCTGCTGGGGGTCGATCCCCGCGACGGCGAGCGAGACGATCGCGGCGAGCGTGTTGGCGACGTTGAAGGGACCGGCCAGCGGGGACCGGGCGGTGATCCGCTCCCCCTTCGGGCCGACCGCGACGAACGTCGAGTCGAACGCCATGACCTCGACGTCCTCGGCCCGCCAGTCCGCGTCGGGGTGTCCCTCGGCGGAGAAGGTGGTGACGGGGACCTCGGACTCGGTGATGAGCCTGCGGCCGTACTCGTCGTCGAAGTTGACCACGCCGAGCCGGGAGCGCTGTTTGGTGAACAGCTGCGCCTTGGCCTGGAAGTAGTCCTCCATGTCGGAGTGGAACTCCATGTGCTCCGGGCTGAGGTTGTTGAAGACGGCGACGTCGAAGACGCAGCCGTCCACCCGGCCGAGCACGAGGGCGTGACTGGAGACCTCCATGACGACGGCGTCCACGCCGCGCTCGCGCATCACCGCGAAGAGCGCCTGGAGGTCGGTCGCCTCGGGGGTCGTGCGTTCGGACTTGATCCGCTCGTCGCCGATGCGCATCTCGACCGTGCCGATGAGGCCGGTCGACCGGACGCCCTTGAGACCGCCCTCGACGAGATACGCCGTGGTGGTCTTGCCGGACGTGCCGGTGATGCCGATCTGGAGCAGATCGCGCCCCGGATGGCCGTAGATCGTGGCCGCGAGCTCCCCCATGGAGTCGCGCGGCGCGGGGACGACGAGGACCGGCAGGCCCGTGGCACCGGCGCGTTCGGCGCCCGTCGGGTCGGTGAGGATCGCGGCGGCACCGAGGTCGGCCGCCTGCGCGACGAAGTCGGCGCCGTGCAGCCGGGCGCCGGGCAGCGCGGCGTAGATGTCGCCGGGGCGGACCGCGCGGGAGTCGTGCGTGATGCCGCTGACCTCCCCCGTGCCCGGGGCGGCGACCCCCAGCTGATCGGCGATCGTGGCGAGCGGCGTCGCGGAGACCTGGACCGGCCGCGGCGGTCCCGGATATGTCACGGGAACGCCCTTCTGGGTGGTTTGGGACTGATCAGCGTGTGGCACGGCGGTGAGCGTACCGGGCTCACCGGGCTCAGGGCGAAGCGGGCGGTGTGGCGGGGGCTGGTTCCCCGGCGCCGGAGTGATCGTTGTCACGGGTTTGTCCTGGTAGGGCTCAGGGCCTGCGGGGCTCAGGGTTCGAAGGTGACGGGGAGCCTGGCCGCGCCCTTGCCGGTGGGCGGGACCTGGAGCGTCTTGAGGGCGAACTGCATGACTTCCTTGTAGATGGGGCCGCAGATCTGGCCGCCGAAGTAGCTGCCCTTGGTGGCGTTCTGGATCGCGCAGTAGACGGTGACGCGCGGCTTGTCGGCGGGCGCGAACCCGGCGAACGACGAGGTGTAGCCCTTGTACTTGCCGGTCTCGGGGTCGACCCGGTTGGCCGTACCCGTCTTGCCCGCGATCCGGTAGCCGGGGATGCGGGCCTTGGTGCCCGTGCCCTCTTCGTCGTCGACGACGGACTCGAGCATGTGCGCCACCGTCTTGGCGGTCTTCGCGCTGACCACCCGGGTCTTCTTGGGCTTGGACGCGGGCGTGAAGCGGCCGTCGGGACCCTTTATGCCGCGCACCAGCGAGGGCGCGACGCGGACGCCGTCGTTGGCGATGGTCGAGTAGACGGAGGCCGCCTGCATCGCGTTGATCGAGAAGCCCTGGCCGAACGGGATCGTGTACTGCTGCGAGGTCGACCACTTGTCGGCCTTCGCGAGGATGCCGGACGTCTCGCCGGGGAAGCCGAGTCCGGTCTCCCGGCCGATGCCGAACTTCCGCAGGTACGAGTAGAGCGACTTGTTGGCCTCGCGCTGGGTCTTGCCCAGCTCGCCGGTGGCCAGGATCGTGCCGATGTTGCTGGACTTGGCGAGCACGCCGTTGAGCGTGAGGTGCCAGGTCGGGTGGTCGATGTCGTCCTGGAAGAGCCGGTCGCCGCGGTGCAGCCGGTTGGGGACCGTCACGTGCGTGCCGGGCGTGGCCGCGTTCTCCTCCAGGACGGCGGCCATCGACATGACCTTGGCGGTCGAACCCGGCTCGAAGGCGTCCTGGAGCGAGGCGTTGCCCATGGCCGTGCCGTCGGCCTGGGAGAGGTCGTTCGGGTCGAAGCCCGGTGAGTTCGCCATCGCGAGGATCTCGCCGGTCCTGGTGTCCTGCACTATCACGTAGCCGCGGTCCGCCCGGGACTTCTTCACCTGCTCGGAGATGGCGCTCTGGGCGGCCCACTGGATGTCGCGGTCGATGGTCAGCTCGACGTCCGAGCCGGGCACGGCGGGCGTCTCCGTGCTGCCCGCGGTCGGCACCTGGTGACCGCCCGACTGGGCGTACCTGATCTTGCCGTCCTTGCCCGCGAGCTCCTTGTCGAGCTGCTGCTCCACACCGCCGCCGCCCTTGCCCTCGGCGTTGACCCAGCCCAGTATCCCGGCGCCCAGGGTGTCGTTCGGGTACACGCGCTTGCTGCTGGGGTCCTGGAAGACGCCCGCCAGGACGTTGGCGCTCTTCTTGTCGGTCTGCGCCTTGTCTTCGAGCGCGCCGCGCAGGTCCTTGATCTGCTTCCAGACCTGCGGGGTCTGCCGGCGGGCGAGCAGGACGTAGCGCGTCTTGGGGGTCTTGAGCTGTTCGGTGAGCTTGTCGGCGTCCTTGTCGAGGATCGGGGCGAGGAGCGCGGCGGCCTGCTCGGGCCCGTCCTTGATGCCCATTTCCTTCGGCGTGAACATCGTCGGGTCGGCCGTGATGTCGTACGCGTCCACGCTGGCGGCCAGTTCGACGCCTCTGCGGTCGGTGATGCCGCCGCGCTCGGCGGTCAGGACATGGCTGAAGTAGCGGTTCTTCTCCGCCTTCGTGGTGTAGACGCTCGCGTCGACCGCCTGCACCTGGAGGAGGCGTACGACGAAGGCCAACATCACCAGGGTCAGGCCGAGGCTCACCATGCGCAGGCGGGGCCGCGGGCTGCCGAGCCGGATCGTGCGGGCCTTGGAGGCGGCGGGGC
>NZ_JBNNJZ010000230.1:0-12601 GCF_050270335.1 Streptomyces sp. NPDC059900 | reverse complement strand
GTGCTCGCTCCTGGAGTTGCTTCCGCTCGGGTCGTCTCGTACGGGTCGCCTCGCACGGTCATCTCGTACGGGTCGGCTCAGCCGAACTGGCCGACCTGGTAGTCGCCCGCGGGGCGCTGGCTGAGGACGTTCAGCCTGTTGAAGGCGTTGATGAGGGCGATGCTCGACACCAGGGCGGCGAGTTCGTCCTCGTCGTAGTGCTTGGCGGCGTCCGCCCATGCCTCGTTCGTCACGCCGCCTGCCGCGTCCGCGATGCGGGTGCCCTGCTCCGCAAGCTCCAGGGCGGCGCGCTCGGCCTCGGTGAACACCGTGGCCTCGCGCCAGGCGGCGACCAGGTGGAGGCGCACCGGGGACTCGCCGGAGTGCGCGGCGTCCTTGGTGTGCATGTCGATGCAGAAGGCGCAGCCGTTGATCTGGCTGGCGCGGAGCATGACCAGTTCGCGCGTCGAGGCGGGCAAGGACGAGTCCGCGATGGGCTTGCCCGCGGCCGCGATGTGCTTGACGATCTTGGCTGAGACCGGATTGGCGAGGAAGTCGAAGCGGGTGTCCATGGTGATCTCCTTGGTGGCGGCGCTCGGATGGTGTGCGTTCGTTCCCGCAGTGCCGACGAGGCAGCCCCGCGGAATGTGAGGCGGCACGCGAGCGACCGGGCGGCCTCACATTCCGGAGGGCTGCCTCGTCGTACGGGTGACGACAGATGTGGCCAAGGGAGCGGTGACACCATGGGGACCCAGTTCGAGCCCGGAGACGGCAGGAGCGATCCGAGCCGCAGGCCCGATCCGAGCCTGAGCGTGATCATGAGCGAGCGGCGTCAGCTGATCAATCTCGCCTACCGGCTCCTCGGCTCCCTGGCGGACGCCGAGGACGTCGTGCAGGAGGCCTACGTCCGCTGGTACGCCATGACCCCGCGGCAGCAGGAGGCCATCGAATCCCCCGGCGGCTGGCTGACCAGGGTCGCCGGCCGTATCTGCCTCGACCAGCTGCGCTCGGCGCGGGCCCGGCGCGAGAGCTACGTGGGCGAATGGATCCCGGAGCCGCTGCCCGACCACGCGGAGTGGACGGACGGGCGGCCCGGCGGTGCGACCGCCGATCCGGCCGACCGGGTCACGCTCGACGAGTCGGTGAACATGGCGTTCCTCGTCGTGCTCGAAGCCATGACCCCGGCCGAGCGCGTGGCGTTCATCCTGCACGACGTCTTCCGCTACTCCTTCGCCGAAGTGGCCGAGATCGTCGGCCGCAGTCCCGCCGCGTGCCGCCAGCTGGCCTCCTCGGCACGCCGGCGCATCCGCGCCTCGCACGCCCCCGCGACGCCGGCGGTCCGGCGCGCCGGGCTCGTCAGGGACTTCAAGCGCGCGTGGGAGACCAAGGACATCGACGCGCTCATCGGCCTCCTCGACCCGGATGCCACGGCGCTCGCCGACGGCGGGGGAGTGGTCGACGCCGCGCCCGTGCCCATCGAGGGAGGCGAGCAGATCGCGCGCTATCTGATCGCCGTCGCCGGTGACGTGCCCGAGCAGACGATCCTGGAGCGCACGGTCAACGGCCAGCCCGGCCTGGTGGTCCAGCACGGCGGGGTCACCACGTCGGTGCTCGCCTTCGACGTCGCGGGCGACCGGATCACGCGCTGCTGGGCGGTACGGAACCCCGAGAAGCTCCGGTCCTGGATCGAGACGGACTGACCCCGGCGCAGGGTGACCGGCTGCCCCGGCGATTTGGTGGCTTGTATCGCTTCAGTGCCTCTTTGCGATCTTTATCGTACGGTAAACTAACGATATGAGCCAAGGTGCTCTGTCGAGCGCGTAGTTGCTCGACATCCAAGCGGGCGACGATGATCGCCGACGGCCGGAGGGCGGGGGCAGGAGATGGGTCGCAGCATGCGCGCCGCCCGGCTCCCCGCGGCCGGTGCCGTCCGGGACCGCGCCGAAGTGCGCGCCCCCGGGGTCGTACGCATCGACAACTCCGCCCGCGACAGCGTGCCTGATACCGACGGCAGCCCAGCGAGCAACCCGCGCCACTGAACCCGCCCGGAGCCTCGACTCCCGGCGATCCGCGCCCAGTTGCCGCCACGCCCGCCCGTATGTCCTACGGAGTCGAGTGCCGCGTGCCCGCGTCGCACTGCCGTGTCTGCCCGGCCATCGACCCCACGAGGGAGAGCAGATGACCACCCGGGAGATCCCCGAGGAGATCCTCGACGGCTACGCCGAGATCCTCACCTGCGCCGCCGCCACCGGCCGCCGCCTGACCCGCGAAGAGCTGACGTCGCGCCGGACGCTCGGCGCGCAGGCCGCCAACGCCGGGTACGCGTGGCGTGTCCTCATACGCGAACACCTCAACGCCACCCGGATCCACCGCCCGGCGACCGGCGACCCCGACCATCTGCTCGCAACCGCCGAGCAGGCCATCGACGCCTTCGCCGAAGGCTACGAACGCGCACAGCGCCAGGTCGTACGCCAGGAGGAGGCCGCCCGGCGCGAACTGATCGACGACCTGCTGTACGGACGGGGGAACTTGGGCCGCCTCGCCGCACGGGCCGAACGGTACGGACTGCGCCTGTCCCACGCGCACGCGGTGGCCGTGGCCGAAGGACCGGCCGGCTACGACGAGACCGACCCCGTGGCACGCGACGTGGAGAGCGAACTGAACGCCCGGTTCGGCGACCGCCACATCCTGCTCACCACCAAGGACGGCCGCCTGGTGTGCATCGCACCCGCCCACCAGGACGAAGTCCTCGCCTACTTCGCCAAGCGGGCGCACGCCGCCACCGACGGCGGCCGGATCGCCGTCGGCCGGCCGCAGCCCGGAGCGGCAGGCATCGCCCACAGCTACGAAGAAGCCGTCAACACCCTGGAACTCGCGACGCGCATGGGCTTCGACGCACCCGTGCTGCGCGCCGCCGACCTGCTGGTCTTCCCCGTCCTGGCGCGCGACCGGCAGGCCCTGGTGGACCTGGTGCTCACCACGCTCGGGCCGCTGGAAGAGGCCCGCGGCGGAGCCGAACCCCTGATCGACACCCTGTTCGCCTACTTCGACACGGGGTGCGTGGCGGCCCGGGCGGCGCGGGACCTGTCGCTGAGCGTACGAGCCCTGACGTACCGCCTGGAGCGCATCCGCACCCTCACCGGGTCCGACCCGGCCGACCCCCTGGACCGCTACACCCTCCAGACCGCGGCCATCGGCGCACGGCTGCTCGGCTGGCCGGGCAGCTCGCTGTGAGGGCGACTGCGCCGTGACAACTTCACTGTGACGGCCGCGGGCGGTGTGGCCGGCGCTCCGGCGGGTCGAAGAGGTGTCCTGCCATGCCAGCCACGACCAGGCCGGTGGCGATGAGCAGACCATGGCCGATCGCGATGCCCGTACCCAGGCAGACCAGCGCGAAGGCGAGGACCGCCCAGGCCCGGCCGCGCCGGTACTCGCGCGGCCGGCGCGGGCGCCCGCCGGCCAGGGCTCTGGCGAACTCGGGATCCTGCCGTTCCAGCCGGGCCTCGATCTCGCCCAGCCGGTCGTCGTGGTCGAAGCGGGCCATGTCTGCGTCCCTCCGGTCGCCGGTACTCCACCCTCGCCCGAGGCGCGATCCGGCGGCCATCAGGGGCGACACCCATCTCGTCGGGGCTGTGACCTGTAGTTGTCCGGGTGAATGGGTGCTGGCCCCGATGGACAGAGCGGGTCCGGCAGGCGGAGCCTGAAAGATGCGGGAGCCGCCTGCACCGAGAAAGGACGTACCGCGTGTCCCTGTTCTGGCGGATCTTCCTGCTCAACGCCACGGTGATGGTCCTGGCCACCGGCCTGCTGCTGCTCGGGCCGGTCACCGTCTCCACCCCGGTCCTGCTCACCGAGGCCCTGATCATGGCCGTGGGGCTCGTCGCCATGCTCACCGCGAACGCCGCGCTGCTGCGGGTCGGGCTTGCCCCGCTCCAGCGGCTGACCAAGGCCATGACGACCACCGACCTGCTCCGCCCCGGCCGGCGGGCCGAGGTCGCGGGGCACAGTGAGATCGCCGATCTGATCACGACGTACAACACGATGCTCGACCGCCTGGAGGCCGAGCGGGCGGCCAGCAGCGCGCTCGCCCTGTCCGCGCAGGAGGACGAGCGCCGCAGGATCGCCCGGGAACTGCACGACGAGGTGGGACAGACGCTCACGGCGGTCCTGCTCGAACTCAAACACGTCGCCGACCAGGCCCCCGGCCCGCTGCGGAGCGATCTGCTGCACGTCCAGGAGACGACACGGGAGAGCCTCGACGAGATCCGCCGCATCGCCCGCAGGCTCCGGCCCGGCGTCCTGGAGGAGCTCGGGCTGACCAGCGCGCTCAGGGACCTCACGCGCGAGATCACCGCCCACGCGGGTCTCACCGTCAGACCGCACTTCGACAGTCCGGTGCCGAAGCTCGGACAGGCGGCCGAGCTGGTCCTCTACCGGGTGGCGCAGGAGAGCCTGACCAATGTCGTGCGCCACTCGGGCGCCCGGCACGTGGACCTCACCCTGCGCACCACCCCCGCCGGGGTGGACCTGCGGATCCGCGACGACGGCCACGGCATCGGCCGGGCCGCCGAAGGCGCGGGAATCCGCGGCATGCGGGAACGTGCCCTGCTCATCGGCGCCGGCCTCGACCTCACACCGCTGCCCGCGGGCGGCACCGAAGTGCACCTCCACGTCCCGGCACCACAAGGGAGCAAGTGACCATGGTCCAACCGGAAACGCCGACGAGGATCCTGCTCGCGGACGACCACGCCCTGGTGCGACGCGGCGTGCGTCTGATCCTCGACGCCGAACCCGGCCTGACCGTGGTCGGGGAGGCCGGTGACGGCGCGCAGGCCATCGAAATGGCCCGCGCCGAGGCCCCCGACCTGGTCATCCTCGATATCGCCATGCCCCGTCTCACCGGCCTCCAGGCGGCCCGCGAACTCTCCCGGCTCCAGCCCGGCGTGCGCATCCTCATACTGACGATGTATGACAACGAGCAGTACTTCTTCGAGGCGCTCAGCGCCGGGGCCTGCGGCTATGTGCTCAAGTCCGTCGCCGACCGCGACCTGGTCGAAGCCTGCCGCGCGGCCATGCGCGACGAACCCTTCATCTATCCGGGGGCGGTCAGCGCGCTGATCCGCAACTACCTGGACCGGGTCAGGAGCGGCGACAGGCTCCCCGCCAGGACCCTCACGGACCGTGAGGAGGAGATCCTCAAGCTCGTCGCCGAGGGTCATACGTCGCAGGAGATCGCGGACCTCCTCTTCATCAGCATCAAGACGGTCGAGCGCCACCGGGCCAACATGTTGCAGAAGCTGGGGCTGCGCGACCGTCTTGAACTCACCCGCTATGCGATCCGGGTCGGGCTGATCGAACCGTAACCGTGACCGTAGCCGCGGCCGGATCAGTCGGTGACGTCGATCTTGCCGTTGGCCTTGGGGGATGCCGGGTCGGACGCCGGGCTCGCGATGGACGTGCCGCCGGTGATGCCCTTGAGGAGTTCGGCGAGGTCGACTCCCGTGGTGGAGCTGAGGAGTTCGACGCCCTGGGCGACATTGTCGGCGACCGTACGGGACAGCTGGCTCGCCCCGTCGGTGGAGATCACGGTCATCTTGTCGACCGCGCTGAGCGGCTCGGACGCCTTGGCCACCACACTGGGCAGGACCTCCACGAGCATCTGGAGCACCGCCGCGTCGCCGTACTGCGCGAACGCGTCGGCCTTCTTGCGCATCGCCTCCGCCTCGGCGGCACCCTTGGCGCCGATCGAGGCGGCATCGGCCTCGCCCTCCAGGCGTACGGCGTCGGCGAGCGCGGCGCGCCGGGCCTTCTCGCCCTCACCGGTCAGGCGGGCCCGGTCGGCGTCTGCCTCGGCCTGCTTGACCAGGGAGACCCGGCGGGCCTCGGCCTCCTGCTCGGCCTGGTAGCGGGCCGCGTCGGCGGGCTTGCGGATCTTGGTGTCCAGTTCGCGGTCGGTCAGGGCCGCCTGCCGCTGGGCGACCTTCTCCTGCTCGGTGAGGACATCCTGCTGGCGGGCGGCCTCGGCGAGCGGTCCCGCTGCCCCCGCACGGGCGGCGGCCTCGTCCGTCTCGGCCTTGATCTCGGCCTGCTTGAGGTAGAACGTCCGCTGGGCGACGGCGATTTCCTCCTCGGCCTTCAGCCTGGCCTGCTCGGCGGCCCGCCGTGCGACGGCCTCGGCGATGTCCGCCTCCTGCCGGGCGCGGGCCGCCTCGGGACGCCCGAGGTCCTCGAGGTACGAGCCCTCGGTGGTGATGTCCTGGATCTGGAAGGCGTCGAGCACCAGGCCCTGCCCGGACAGGCTCGCCTCGGCCTCCTCGGCGACCTGCCCGGCGAAGGCCGCGCGGTCGCGGATGATGTCCTCCACCGACATCCGGCCCACGATGGAGCGCAGCGCGCCGGAGAGCACTTCCTGGGTGAAGCCGACGATCCCGCCCTGCTGGGCGAGGAACCGCTGGGCCGCGGCGCGTATGGAGTCCTCGGTGCCGCCGACCTTGACGATCGCGACGCCCTCCAGGTTGGCCTTCACGCCGCGCAGCGTGACCGCGCCGCGCACCGAGATCGGGATGTGCCGCGAGGAGAGGTCGAGCGTGAACTTCTGCTGGACGAACGGCACGACGAAGACTCCGCCGCCCACGACGACCTTCTGGCCGCTGTTGTCGGTGATGATCCGGCCGGTGTCGGGGTCGGTGGACTTCTTGCCGCGCCGCCCGGTCACGATGAAGGCCTCGCTGGGCCCGGCGACCTTGTAGCGGGTCACGACGACGAGCGCGAGCAGTACGAGGAGTACGACGACTCCGATGACGGCGGTCAGGACTGGACTCATGGTGAATTCCCCCCTGCCTCCCGGGGGCGGCAGATCGGTGATGTTGTACGCGGGCGCCGGGGCCAGGCGTCAGGTGCCGGGCCCGGACGTGGAGGGTGCGGTGGTCAGCGCTGCACGGGACGCACCGCGACCGAGGTCGGCGACAGTGCCGCCTCCACCCAGATCTCGGTGCCGCGGGTGACGGCCACGGCGCTCCTGGCGGCGAACTTCACCGGCTGGCCCGCCAGTTGGAGCAGCACCTCGCCGTACCCGTCGGCCGGGATCGCGGTGACCACGGCACCCGGGGTGCCCACGAGATCGTCGCCCCGCGGAGTGGCGGCGGTCTGATCCCGCATCAGGGCGCGGCTGAACCTCCACGTGAGCCAGGCAGCTCCCACACCGACGCCGGCACCCATGGCGGTGGCCGCGGCTGCGCCGAGCCCGGTCGTGCCGAGCACGATCGCGCCGCCGAAGCCGAGCATGGACACGAACCCGGCAATGACGGGAAGGGACAGCAGCCCGTCGAAGAGCCCGTCGAGGACTCCCGCGCCGTCGAAGAGCCCCTCGAGAACCCCGTCGAAGACGAGGGAGAGGACCAGCAGGGCGATTCCCGCGATACCAAGCCCCAGAAAGACGTTCACCGGAGCACCTCCCCACTTGCCGGATGTCTCGGTGAGGTGAGGATCGTCCCATGCGGGGGAGTTGGTCCGCATTGCCGTGACCCGGCAATGAAGAGGGTTCTTCGATGCCGGTCTACGCGTCGCCGGAGCCCGTCCGGGCGCGGGTGTGCCGGCCGAGGATCTCGGCCAGGCCCTGGCGAGTGGCGGCCAGGACGACACGGTCCTGGGAGCGCAGCACGTAACCGGGGTGGAGGTCCCAGACAAGGCCTGCCGGGCGGTCGGTGTCGTCGTCGGGGCGCGAGGCCGTCAGGTCGGGGAGGCGTTCGTCGGGTGCGGCGGAGTCCAGGGCGATGACCCGCCAGACGCCGGGCCGGAACGACTCGGCGATGGTCCGCCCCTCGAGGACGGGGTTTCCCGCGACGTCGAGGGCCGCGAAGAGCAGCACCCGCCGCTCCACGGGGATCGCGCCCAGGATCTGCCGGCCCATCATGGCTCCGGCGAACGCGGGGGCGGCCAGGGTGGAGACGCTGCGGCTGCGGGTCAGGGCGTGCGGGTGGGCGGCGCGCAGGGTGCGGTAGACGGCGGTGGCGAACGTGTCGTCGTACAGCCTCAGGGCCACGCGGACCTGGGGCTTGATCGAGCGGGCGTACAGGGCCGCTTCGAGGTTGGTGGTGTCGATGCTGGTGAGGGCGAGCAGTGCGTGCGCACGGTGGATCTTGGCGGCCTCCAGGACGCCTTCGTCCGTGACGTCGCCGATGACGGTGGGCACGCGCAGGCGGCGGGCGAGCGGGACGCCGCGCGCTTCGGGGTCCTCCTCCACGCACACCACGGGGATGCCCAGTTCGCGCAGCCGGGCCAGGACGCGGGTGCCGATCTTGCCGAGGCCGAGCAGGACCACGTGGCCGGAGAGACCGCGCGGCGGACGGCGCAGCGAGGACGCGGTGCGGAAGGTGCCGAGCGCTTCGAGGACGGCGGCGAGCAGAACCGGCAGGAGGAGCAACCCGGCGAGTCCGGAGAGGAGTTGAAGGATCTGCCGTGCGGTGGACTGGCCGATCGCGGGGTCGTCGATGGCGAACAGATCGAGCAGCGTCAGATAGGCGGCGGCCAGCGGGTGGGCGTTGCTGGTCAGCCAGTTCGCCACCGCGAGGCCGAGCACACAAACCAGGAGCCCGGCCACCGACCAGCGCAGGCGGGGCGAGAAGAGCGAGCCGAGCGGAAGTCCGCGCCTGGAGAGGCGGCCGGAGAAGGGGCCGGAGAAGCGGCCGGGGAAGCGGCCGGACAGGCGGCCCGGCGGCCGGTCGGGCCCGGCGTGCGAGACGGCCTTGAGGATCACCGTGCCCCGGCCGGCGGCTGCGGTGACCGTGCTGTCGTCGGGCAGCAGCAGCGGCCCGTCCTGCCCGCCGTCGTCCGAACCCTCGGAACCCGCAGGGTCGTTGGTGGTCGACGAGAGCAGGGCGAGCGTGCACAGGCCGGGGTCGGAGGTCGCTCCGCGGTCCGTCGGAAGGCGCTCGACGGCGCGCAGGAGCAGTCCGTCGGCCTGGACAACCTTGCTGGTGCCCGCGACGGCGGTGGCCGCGAGGGCGGGAGCCGCGGTGTCGGCGTCGGACAGGACGGTGGTGGAGGCGTTCACCTCGTCCGGATCAAGGCCGGGGAAGGCGACGGCGGCCGCCTGGTCGAGAAGCTCCTCCAGGTGCTGGCCCAGCTTGCGGTTGTAGAGCCGGATCACGATCCGCAGGCGGGGGTTGAGGCGGCGGGCGACGAGGGCGGCGTGGATGTTGGTCTCGTCGTCGTCATACACCAGGGCAAGGGCGGCGGCGTCCTGGACGCCCGCTTCGACGAGGGCCGCCTCGTCGGGCTCCTGTGCCTCCAGGATCCGGGGGACCTCGGGCCGGTTCGCGCCGCCGTCGCCGCTGTCGCCGCCATCACCGGCGCCGGACGCACCGCCCGGCGTACCGGCGGCGCGCGCCATGACGGCCTGCATCCGGCCGAGGAGGGCGGTGGCACGCGCCCGCCCGGCCGGACCGGACCGCGGACCGTCGGCCGGCGGCGCGGAAGGGACGAGGACCGTGACCTGCTCGCGGTACACCGAACGCAGCTCGGCGGCGAGCCGCTCGGCGAGCGCGTCGTCGCCGCACACGATCATGTGGCCGCTGTGCGGCGGCTGCCGCGCCTGGCCGGGAAGCGGGGCGCGGCCGTTCGGCCGGCGTCCGCCGTCGTCCGGGCGGCGGCGGACGGCCTGCGGGTTCCCCTGGCTCACGACTCGTCCTCCCCGAAGCCCACGCCGCGTGACGCCGACCCACGATTGATCATGGCGACAAAGGTAGTTGGGGTACGCCTCTGGCGCGATAAGGCCCACGGGGAGCAGGATTGTCGGCGCCGCCGACCGGAGAAACCGGCGAATGAGCCAGTTCTGAAGCCTCTCCCGCACTCAGCAGAACTCACCCGCACCACCACAATCAGCCGTACCTGAGCCGAGTTGACGCGCGTGGACCCGTGTAAAGGAGCCTGGGCATGGATTTCGGACGCGGCAGGGAACCCGGCAGAGCATCCGGCGCGGGACCCGGCACAGAACCGGGCGCGGGCCCCGGCCCGGCATCGCAGAGCGTCGCCGGTGACGGCCGCGTCGAACTGCGCCCCGGCGCCTTCCCGGAGCACAGCCGCTTCGCCAACGACGACCTCAAGCCCATCCCCGTCGCCGAACGCCACTGGAGCACCTACAACTTCGCCGCCCTGTGGGTCGGCATGGCCCACAACATCCCCTCCTGGACGCTCGCTTCGGGCCTCGTGGCCCTCGGCATGGACTGGCGGCAGGCCGTCTTCACCATCGCCGCCGCCAATGTGATCGTGCTCCTGCCGATGCTCCTGACCGGACACGCGGGCCCCAAGTACGGCATCCCGTTCCCCGTCCTGGCCCGCGCCTCCTTCGGCCTGCGCGGCGCGAACCTGCCCGCGCTGATCAGGGCCGCCGTGGCCTGCGGCTGGTTCGGCATCCAGACCTGGATCGGCGGCCAGGGGATCTACGTACTGCTCGACAAGGTCTTCGGCGGCGCGTGGAGCGACGAGTCGCGGATCGGCGGCTACCCGTGGCCGCTGTGGCTCTGCTTCGTGCTCTTCTGGGCCCTCCAACTGGCCATCATCTACCGGGGGATGGAGGCCCTGCGGCGCTTCGAGAACTGGGCCGCGCCCTTCGTCCTCGTCGGCGCCGTCGTGCTGCTCGTATGGATCTCCGACCAGGCGGGCGGCCTCGGCCCGCTGCTCGACCAGCCGTCCGCCCTCGGCTGGGGCGCCGACTTCTGGCCGGTGTTCTTCCCCGCGCTGATGGGCATGATCGGCTTCTGGTCCACGCTGTCCCTGAACATCCCCGACTTCACCCGGTTCGGGAAGGGGCAGCGGGCCCAGGTGTGGGGGCAGACCCTCGGCTTGCCGACCACCATGACCGCGTTCGCGCTCCTGTCCGTCCTGGTCACCTCCGGTTCGCAGGCGGTCTACGGCGAGCCGATCTGGGAGCCCGTCGACCTCGCGGCCAAGGCCGACAGCGTCTTCGGCCTCCTCTACGCCCTGGTGACGGTCCTGGTCGCCACGGTCTCCGTGAACATCGCGGCCAACGTGGTCTCACCGGCGTACGACCTCGCGAACCTCGCCCCGAAGGTCGTCAACTTCCGTACCGGCGCGCTGATCACCGGTGTGGTGGGCGTGGTCATCTTCCCCTGGAAGCTGATCGAGACGCCCGAGCTCTACATCTTCGTCTGGCTCGGTGTGGTGGGCGGACTGCTCGGCACGGTCGCCGGAATCCTGATCGCCGACTACTGGGTGGTGCGCAGGACGGCCCTTGACCTCGCCGACCTGTACCGGCCCGAAGGGCGCTACTGGTACACGGGCGGCTGGAATCTGCGGGCCGTCGCCGCCTTCGTGGTCGGGGGCGTGCTCGCCGTGGGCGGCTCGCACTCGGCGCCGGGCAAGGGGCCCTTCCCCGAGGACGGCCTCATCCCCCTGCTGAAACCGCTCGCCGACTACGGATGGGCGATCGGCCTCGCCTCCGCGCTTGTCGTCTACGTGGCGCTGATGACGACGGGCGCGCGCGAGCGCTCCGGCGGACACCGGCAGGCGTCCTAGGGCTCCCCTGACAGGGACCTAGACTGGACCCTCGCGTACGAGAGGCCCGTACGCGCGAGTCCGGGCGCGGAGGGAGGACGACCGTGGAAGCAGGCGGTACCGGCTTCGACGACCCGTCGGCCGACGTCCTCGCCGAGGCGGCAGCGGCCTTCGGCCTGCTCGCCTCGTCCGCGCGCCTGCACATCGTGTGGGCGCTCGCCCAGGGCGAGAGCGACGTGACCGGTCTCGCCGAGCGCGTCGGCGGCGCGCTGCCCGCGGTCAGCCAGCATCTGACCAAACTGAAACTGGCCGGTCTCGTACGCTCCCGGCGCGAGGGCAGGCGACAGGTCTACTTCGTGGACGACGCGGACGTGGTGACCGTGGTGCGGCTCATGGTCGGACAGCTGACCGACCGCACCGAACGAGAAGCTCGGTCCCCCGGACGCGGGCTCCGCGGCCTTGGTGCCTGAGGCCGCTGCCGGTGGGCTCACCTCGCTCGAGGTGCTGCGCCAGGTGGACAGCGGACCGCGCGGTCTGACGGACGCGGAGGCCGAGCGGCGCATCGCCACCTTTGGCGAGAACACCCTTCCCGACCGGCGCCCGGTGTCGTGGCCGCGGCTCTTCGGCCGCAGCCTGCGGGACCCCTTCACCGCGGTGCTGCTCTGCCTCGGCCTGGTGTCGGCCACCGTCGCCTCCTGGGGCACCGCCTGCGTGATCCTGTGCCTGGTCGTGGTCAGCGGAGTGCTGCGGACGTCCGGCGAGTACCGCGCCGACCGGTCCATGGCAGCCCTGCGCGCCCTGGTGGCCACCACCGCGACCGTGCTGCGCCGGGCGGAGCGGGACCAGAGCCCCGAGGAGCGGGAGATCCCGGTCGCGGATCTCGTGCCGGGGGACGTGGTGCGGCTCGGCGCCGGTGACCTTGTCCCCGCCGACGTACGGCTGCTTCGGGCGAGCGGTCTGAGCGTGCGCCAGGCCGCGCTGACGGGGGAGTCGGCGCCGGTGCCCAAGGCCGCCGCCGACCTGCCGGGGCCGCGGCGCCGCACGGGTGTCTTCGAGCAGCCTCTTATATTATTACAGTGCTGCTGCGTCTCGTGTGTGTTGGATATGT
>NZ_JBNNJZ010000229.1:0-12626 GCF_050270335.1 Streptomyces sp. NPDC059900 | reverse complement strand
CTTGTGCGGCCAGTGCACTAGTACACTGTCGTTATGGCTGCCGACCCGCCCTATCTCCGTATCGCCGGGGACATCCGCCGCCGGATCGACTCCGGTGATCTCGCCCCCGGTGACCCTGTGCCCTCGACCCGGTGCATCACCCGGGAGTGGGGCGTCGCGATGGCGACCGCGACGAAGGCGCTGGCCGCCCTGAATCAGGAGGGACTGGTGCGCGCCGTGCCCGGCGTCGGCACGGTGGTCGCGGAGCCGGGCCGGGAGCGGCGGGTGGCACCCGGCCAGGGGCTGACCCGCGAGCGCATCATCCGCACCGCGATCGCGTTCGCCGACGAGGAAGGTCTGGCGGCGCTGTCCATGCGCCGCCTCGCGGGCGAGTTCGGCACGTCCACCATGGCCCTGTACCGGCATGTCCCGAGCAAGGGCGAACTCGTACGGCTGATGTCGGAGGTGGTGTTCAGCGAGGAACCGCCGGGGCCACGGCCGCGCGGCTGGCGCGGGCAACTGGCCCATGAGGCGCGCTGGTTGTGGCGTCTTTACGAGCGTCATCCCTGGCTGGGGCGGGCCATGGCCGGTCTGACCCGGCCGATGGCCTCACCGCATGCGATGCGGTACACGGAACGGGTCCTTGCCGTCCTGAGCGGTCTCGGGCTCACGCCGTACCAGATGATCCATGTGCATCTGGCGGTCCTCGGCTATGCCCAGGGCGTCGCCCTGGCCATCGAGATGGAGTCCCGGGCGCGGCAGGACACCGGCATGACCCCCGAGGAGTGGATGGCGTCCAACGAGGGGCGGATGGACGCCATCCAGAGCGCGGGGGCCTATCCCGTCCTGTCCACGCTCTTCGGCGACGAGGACTTCGACCTCGAACTGGGCACGCTCTTCGAGTTCGGGCTTGAACGGTTCCTGGACGGGGTCGAAGCCCTCATCCAGGGCCCCGGCACGGCCTCCCGCCCGGCTACGGCTTGAAGTACTCCGACATCAGATCGCTGACCCATTGCGGCTGCTTGACGTCCACCGCGCGGAACTCCTCCATCGTCGGCTTCAGGTCGATGACTGGGGTGCCGGAGACCGCATCGAGGCCCACCACCGTCAGTTCGCGGCCGTCGACGGATTCGACCGCGCAGGACGTGACCCCGATGCGGTTGGGCCTGCGGGGGCCGCGCCCGGCGAAGATGCCGACCGGCGGGAGGTCGGCGCGGCCGCGGTAGGGGCGGGGTTCGCGGTAGTCGCCGTCATCCGGGAACTGGTCGAAGACGAAGAGGACCTCCACGTGCGAGAAGCCCTCCAGGCCTTGCAGGCACGCCTCGCCGAAGCGCTCGTCGACGGTGATGGTGCTGCGGACGGCACCCCAGTTGTCCGTGTCCTGGACATCGGTGCGGTCGTTGCGGACGATGCCTATCGGTGTGATCTCGAAGCTCTGCATGGCACGGTTCTATCTCTCAACGGACCAGGCAGGGGCGCTTGTTGTCGAATTGCCAGTCGGGGATGAGGTAGCGCATGCCGGTGGCGTCGTCGCGCGCACCCAGAGCCTTCTGCCGGTAGAGCTCGTGTGCCGCCAGGAGGCGGTCCATGTCGAGCTCGATGCCCAGGCCGGGGGCGTCGGGCACGGCGATCTCCCCGCCGGCGATGCGCGGCGGGGCGGTGGTGAGGCGCTCCAGGCCCTCCTGCCAGATCCAGTGCGTGTCCAGGGCGTTGTAGTCGCCGGGGGCCGCGGCCCCGCAGTGGGTGACCATGGCCAGGGAGATGTCGAAGTGGTTGTTGGAGTGGCAGCCCCAGGTCAGGCCCATCGCGTTGCACAGCTGCGCCACGCGTACGGAGCCCTGCATGGTCCAGAAGTGCGGGTCGGCGAGGGGGATGGAGACCGACTGGAGGGCCAGGGCGTGGGTCATCTGCCGCCAGTCGGTGGCGACCATGTTGGTGGCGGTCGGCAGTCCCGTCGCCCGGCGGAACTCGGCGAGGACCTCGCGGCCCGAGTAGCCGTCCTCGGCGCCGCAGGGGTCCTCGGCATAGGCGAGAACGTCGGTCAGGGGTGTGCACAGCTCGATCGCCTCGCGCAGGGACCAGGCGCCGTTCGGGTCGAGGGTGATACGGGCCTGCGGGAAGCGGTCCTTCAGCGCCCGTACGGCGGCGACCTCCTGCGCGCCCTCGAGGACGCCGCCCTTGAGCTTGAAGTCCCGGAACCCGTAGCGGTCGTAGGCGGCTTCGGCCTGCCGGACGATCGCCTCGGGGGACAGGGCCTCCTCGTGGCGGATGCGATGCCAGTCGACGGGGGATTCCGGCTCGCGGACGTAGTCGAGATCGGTGCGGTCGGGGTCGCCGACGTAGAAGAGGTAGCCGAGCACGCGCACGGAGTCGCGCTGCTGTCCGTCGCCGAGCAGCGCCGCGACGGGCACCTCCAGATGCTGGCCCAGGAGGTCGAGCAGCGCGGACTCGACGGCGGTGACGGCGTGGACCGCGGTGCGCAGGTCGAAGGTCTGGGCGCCGCGTCCGCCGGCGTCCCGGTCGGCGAAACGGTCGCCCATCTCGCGCAGGACGCGCTTGTAGTCGCCGATGCGGGCCCCCACGACGAGAGCTTCGGCGTCGCGCAGGGTCCGGGTGATCTTCTCGCCGCCCGGTACTTCACCCAGGCCCGTGCGGCCCTGCGAGTCCGTCAGGACCACGATGTTGCGGGTGAAGTAGGGGCCGTGGGCGCCGGAGAGGTTCAGCTCCATGCAGTCCCGGCCCGCGACCGGGTAGACGCTGAAGGCGGTGACGGTCGGCTGACTGCTCATGATCACGATTCCTCGGGGTGTGGGAGACGGGGGAGGGCGCAGCGGTGGTCGGGCGGCGGCTCAGAGGCTGAGGACGTCCAGGGCCCACTCCACGGCGAGGACGCCGCCGAGGCCGAGGATCGCGAGCACCGTCGTATAGGTGGTGCGGACCTTGATCGCCTCGATGACGGAGAGGTTGAAGTACTCCTTGAACAGCCAGAATCCGGGGTCGTTGACGTGCGAGAACGCGATCGAGCCGCAGGAGACGGCGAGGACGAGCATCTCGGGGTGGACGCCGCTGCCCGCCAGGAGCGGCAGCACCACGCCGGAGGCGGTGACGACCGCGACGGTGGCGGAGCCGAGGGCGATGCGCAGGATCACCGCGATGAGCCAGGCGAGGATGAGCGGTGAGATGGCCCAGGCGTGGGTGGTGTCCTTGATGTGGTCGGAGATGCCGCCCTCGACCAGGACGTTCTTGAAGGCGCCGCCCGCTCCGATCACCAGCAGGATCATGGCCATGGCCTGGGCGGCCGACGTACAGGAAGCGCTGACGTCGGCCAGGCTGCGGCCGATGCGCGGGCCGAACGCCCAGATGGCCAGGAGGAGGGTCAGGAGCAGTGCGATCGGGGCCGAGCCGATGAAGGCGATGAAGTGCAGGAAGGGACTCTCGCCGGAGGCGGCCATCTCGGTCACCGAGGCACCGGCGATCAGCACGACGGGGAAGAGCGCCACGGCCAGCGCCCAGCCCAGGCCCGGCATCTCCTCGTCGGTGAACTCGCGCTCGCTGACCAGGCCCTTGGGAATGGACGGGTCCATCGCCCTGATGAACGGAAGCCGCGGCCATACGAGGGCGATCAGCGCGCCGGCGGGTATCGCGATGAACAGGCCGTAGAGCAGGGTCAGTCCGACGGAGGCGTCGAACGTCGCGGCCACGGCGGTGGGGCCGGGGTGCGGCGGCAGGAAGCTGTGCATCGTGGAGAGCGTGATGGACATCGGCAGGCCGATCCACAGCAGCTTGGCCCCGGTGACGCGGACCAGCGTGAACGCGATCGGCACGATGATGATGAAGGCGACCTCGTAGAACATGGTGACGCCGATGAGCATCGACGTGACCACCATGGCCACTTGGACCCAGCGCGGCCCGAACGCCTCCAGCATCCTGTTGGCGATGCGCTGTGCGGCGCCGGAATCCCCCATGACGCGGCCGACCATGGCGCCGAGCCCGATGACCAGCATCGTGTCGCCGATCTGGCCGCCGATGCCCTCCGAGAGGACGTCGGGGATGGTGGCCACCGGGATCCCCTGCACGAGCGCGACGCCGACCGCGACGAACAGGAGGGCGGCGAAGCCGTTCAGCTTCAACCGGGTCATGAGGAACAGCAGGATCAAAACGCTGACCCCGACTACGACGAGCGGCATTTCAGTTCCCCTTTGAACTGTGGATCAAGTCGTGTGCAGACGCCGGGAAGGTGCGACGGGTCAGGCCCGGTGCCGCGCGGACCGGACCAGCCCAAGACCCGCGTCAAGGACCCTCTCCAGGTCGGCGACGTCGTCCGGTCCGGGATCGGTCAGCGGCGCGCGCACCGGGCCGACCGGCAGACCGCGCAGCCGGGCGGCAGCCTTGACCAGCGCGACGGCGTACCCCGGAGCCCGGTCGCGCAGCTCGACCAGCGGGACGTAGAACTCGCGCAGGAGCCGGTCCACTGCCGTGTCGTCCCGCTCCCGCAGCGCGGTGAAGAAGGCGTCGGCGATCTCGGGGGCGAAGGCGTGCACGGCGGAGGAGTAGGCCGGGACTCCGACGGTGGCGTAGGCGCGGGCCTGGATCTCGGCGGTGGCGGCGCCGTTGAAGAAGAGGAAGTCGTCGGGGGCGGCCAGGGTCAGGCGCTGGAGCCGGTCGAGGTCGCTGTGCCCGTCCTTGAGGCCGATGACGGTGGGGATCGCGGCGATCTCGCGCAGTGCCGCGGCGTCGAAGGTGACCTGGCCGCGCTGGTAGGCGATGAGGGGCAGGCCGGTGCCCGCGGCGATGCGGCGCAGCTGTTCCACCAGGCCGTCCTGTGACGCCTCCACCAGGTAGTGGGGCATCACCAGGAGGGCGTCGGCGCCCTCCTCCTGCGCGATGCGGGCGAACCGCAGCGACTGCGCCCAGCCGTATCCGGTGCCCGCCACCACCGGCAGACGCCCGTCGGCGACCTCGACCGTGGCGCTGATGACCGCGCGGTACTCCTCCTCGTCGAGCGAGAAGAACTCGCCGGTTCCGCATGCGGGGAAGACCGCGCCGGGCCGGGTGTCCAACTGGGCGGCCAGGTAGGCGCGGTAGGACTCCAGGTCCAGGCTGCCGTCGCTGCTCATGCTCGTGAGCGGGAAGGACAGCACGCCGCGCGCCATGCCCTCCCGCAGCCGCCGGGCGACGTCCCGGGACTGCGTACCGAGGTTGTTCCTGCTGAGCGCGTTCACGAATCTCATCTCTATATGCAGATGGCGTCCACGTATGAGAATGGAGGCTAGAGTCGTGAACGATCGGGGTCAATGGGCAGGCGCCGCGGATCTACGATGGCGACATGGCGGAGAGCAGAACGGACCGCGAGGCCGCGCCGGGCCCGGGCGTCCGCGGGGTGAAGTCGGCGCTGCGCACCGTGGCACTCCTCGAACTGCTCGCCGAGCGCGCCGACCGGCCGGCCCGGCTGGACGAACTCGCCGAAGAGCTGGGCGTCCCGCGCAGCAGCATGTACCAGCTCCTCCAGACGCTGGTCGACTGCGGCTGGGTGCGCACGGACACCACCGGTTCCCTCTACGGCATCGGGATCCGCACGCTGCTCACCGGCACGAGCTACCTCGACGGCGACGAGCGGGTGCGCGCCATCCGTCCCTACCTCGACGAGGCCTCGGGCGCCCTGGGCGAGACGATCCACCTGGCGCGGCTCGACGGCCCGCACGTCGTGTACCTCGCGACCCGCGAGTCCCATGAATACCTGCGCACCATCAGCCGGGTCGGCCGCCGCGTCCCCGCACACGCCGGGGCCCTCGGGAAGGCCCTCCTCGCCGAGCGCCCGGACACCGAACTCCCGCTGCCCGAAGGTCCGTTGGCGGCCTTCACGGAGAGTACGCACACCGACCGCGCCGCCCTGCTCGCCGACCTCGGGCGGGTGCGTGAGCGCGGTTACGCCATCGACCGCGAGGAGACGGTGACCGGCATCGCGGGCTTCGGCTTCGCCCTGCGCTACGCGGCGCCGGCGGTGGACGCCATCAGCTGCTCGGTGCCCGTGGCCCGGCTCACCGACGCACACCAGAGCCGCGTCGTGTCCGTGATGCGGGAGATCCAGACGAAGATCGAAAGCCTCCTGTCGCCCGTCTCGGGCGCCCCCGACTGGCGCTGACGGCCAAGGCGCCACCCGATGGGCGGGCCATCACTTGATAGGCAAGTCGCGACTTGCCTATGGTGGGGGGCATGGCGGAAGATGTGTTCAAGGCGCTGGCCGACCCCACCCGGCGGCACATCCTTGACGAGCTGGTGGAACGGGACGGCCAGACGCTGTTCGAGATATGCGCCCGGCTGATGAACAAGCACGGCCTGGGGCTGTCCCGCCAGGCGATCAGCCAGCACCTGGCCGTGCTGGAATCCGCCGGCCTGGTCCATTCGCGGCGCGAGGGCCGCTACAAGTTCCACGACCTCGACACCGAACCCCTTGAGCGCATCGCGACCCGATGGCTCAGGCCCGACGCACCGGAGAACACCTCATGAGGATCCACCTGACCAGCGTCTTCGTCGATGACCAGGAGAAGGCCGCCCGGTTCTACACCGACGTCCTCGGCTTCGTGAAGAAGCACGACATCTCGATGGGCGAGGGCGGGGACCGGTGGCTGACCGTGGTCTCCCCGGAGGACCCCGACGGCCCCCAGTTGCTCCTGGAGCCCTCCGGCCACCCCGCCGTGCAGCCGTACAAGACGGCGCTCGTCGAGGACGGCATCCCTGCCACCGCTTTCGCCGTGAGCGACGTGGAGGCCGAGTTCAAGCGGCTGCGCGAGCTCGGGGTGTTCTTCACCCAGGAGCCCCTGGAGATGGGCCCGGTCACCACCGCGGTCCTCGACGACACCTGTGGCAACCTGATCCAGATCGAGCACATGAAGTAAGCGAGCACACCAAGTAAGCGGGTGCACCCGGCAAAAGGGCATACCCGGCAAAAGGCGCACCGGTCGGGAACCCGGCGCCACGCAGCGTGAAAAGTCGGTGGCGCGGCGGCTGTGCGGCCGCGACCATGGCGCCCATGAGCGACCAACCTGATCGATGGAGCCAGGCCACCACCTACCCCGACATGTGGGCCGACCCGGACAAGGACCCCCGCAACAGCGACGGGGTCAGTCCGGACGGCGAACTGGCGACGCTGCAGGACTTCCTCACCAACTACCGCCTGACCCTGCGCATGAAGTGCGAGGGCCTGGACGCCGAGCAGCTGGCCCGCCGCTCGGTCCCGCCGTCGACGATGTCGCTGCTCGGCCTGCTGCGGCACCTCGCCGAGGTGGAGCGGGACTGGCGCAATTGGCTCGGCGAGGCTGATCCGCTGCCCAAGCTGTACGGCAAGCGCGACGCCGACTTCGACGGAGCCGTCGGCGAGCAGGCCGTGGTCGATGCCGCGTACGCCGATCTGGCGCGCGAGCAGGCGGCGACGGACGCCGCGCTTGCCGGGCACCCGGACCTGGGGGAGCGTCTGGGGAAGGACGGGTTCGCCGTACGGGAGCTGCTGGTGCACAGGATCGAGGAGTACGCCCGTCACTGCGGGCAAGCCGATCTGTTGCGCGAGTGCATCGACGGCAGAGTGGGCCAGTAACGAGAGTGAGGGTCCTCACTTCCACCGCCCGAGACGTCCGCCAAATCGCGGTGAACGCCACCGGGGCCCGCGCCCCGCGATAGGTTCGCTACCGGCGATGTGCGCGTTGTGCGAAGATCCGGATACCGTCATACGGCTGCCGCGGGCAGACTCCCCGTAGGGGCCGTCCTTCGGCAACGGCCGAACGGCCGGGCGGACTTACCGGGTGGGGAAGGCGGGAGCAGAGCGGTGGCGTCACAGCCATGGACTTCCGGCATGCGTTCGGCCGCCGACAGCGACACTGCTGCGGCCCGCCAACTGGCGCAGCCGTCGGTGCTGCTGGTCGAGGACGATCCCGGTGACGCGCTCCTGGTGGAGGAACTCGTCGCCGACAGCGCCCTGAAGATGCGTCTGCAGTGGGTGCGCTCCATGGCCGAGGCGCGGGAGGCACTGGCTTCCGCGGTGCCCGACTGTGTGCTGCTCGACCTGCATCTGCCGGACGCCCACGGCCTTGAAGCCGTGTCCATGGTCCGCTCCCTCGCCGACCAGGTCGCGGTCGTCGTCCTCACGGGCCTGGCCGAGGAGGAGACCGGCTCTGCCGCCGTGGCCGCGGGCGCCCAGGACTACCTCGTCAAGGGCCGCGTCGAACCGGAGCTTTTCGGCCGGGCGGTGCGCTATGCGATCCAGCGCAAGCAGGCCGAGCAGGCGGCCGTCGCCCTGCAGGCCAGCCAGATGCAGGCGCAGGAGAACGCCCGCCTCGAACGGGGGCTGCTGCCCCGGCCGCTGCTCGGCGGCGCGGGCGTGGACGTCGTGGCCCGCTACCGGCCGGGCCGCGCGCAGGCCCTGCTGGGCGGCGACTTCTACGACATCGTCCAGAGCGCGGACGGCGCGGTACACGCACTCATAGGCGACGTCTCCGGGCACGGACCCGACGAGGCGGCCCTCGGTGTAGCACTGCGCATTGCCTGGCGCACCCTGGTGCTCAGCGGTGTCACCGGCTCCGAACAAGTGGGCAGGCTCGAAGAGATCATGCTGGCGGAGCGGGTCAAACCGTACGTCTTCGCCACTCTCACCAGTCTTTCCGTCCCGGCGGGGGCGCAGCATGCGAGGCTGACGCGTGCAGGGCATCCCGGCATCCTGCTGCGCACCGCCGGCGGCGGTGTCGAATGGGTGGAGGTCGCGGGCGGTCCGGCCCTCGGTGTCGCGCCCGGCATGCGACTCTGGCCCGTCGAGGAGGTGCCGCTGCCCGCGGGCTCGGCGCTGGTGCTCTTCACCGACGGCCTCTTCGAGGGGCATACCGGCCACGGCCGCGAGCGTCTCGGCGAAGAGGGACGGCTGGGCCTCGCGCGCGAGGTGGGCGCACTGACCCCGGCGGCATTCGTCGACACGCTGATACAGCGGGCGGAGAACCTCGCCGAGGCGCAGGGCGGCCTGGCCGACGACGTGGCCGTGGTGCACCTGCACTGGCGCGGAGACCGGGACGCAGACGCAGACGGGGACGAAGACGGTGACGCGGGCAAGGACAGGGCCGGGGACAGCGCAGTGACAGAGGGCAACTCGGCAAGCGCCGCGGCCGAGGGCCGCCGTGTCGAAGACCGCCACCAGAACAGCATCGGAGAACAACGCCGTGGTTGAGACGCCGAGCAGTGCGAAGATCGGCCGTCGGCTGACGGTGCAGGGCTGGATCCAGCTTGTCCTGGCCCTGATGGTGCTCCTGGTCGTGGCGGGTGCCGTGGTCGGTGCCCGGCTCCTGGGCCAGACCGCGGACGTCACCGACCAGCTGACCGACCGCCTCCAGCCCGCCCAGACGCAGACATACCGCCTCCAGGCCGCCCTGGTGAACCAGGAGACCGGCGTCCGGGGCTACGCCATCACCGCCGACCGCCAGTTCCTGGACCCCTACACCAAGGGCAAGAAGGACGAGGCCCGCGCCGCCGCCCGGCTGCGCGACCTCATCGGCGACCGGCCCCAGCTGATGGCGGACCTCAAGGCCGTCCAGCGCGAGGCAGCGGACTGGCGGCGCGCGTACGCCGAACCCCTGGTGTCCGAGGTCACGCCCGGCGAGCCGCGCACCGTCGCCGAGAAGAACGCCGAGCGCGGCAAGGAGGTCTTCGACAAGATCCGCACGGTGTGGGCCGCGCAGAACACCGACCTGACCCGTGCCGTCGAGGACGGCAAGGACGAGTTGGACAGCTCCCGCACGGTGCGCACGGTGGTCCTCGGCACCATGGTGGGAGTCTTCCTGCTGGCGGGCATCGCCCTGGCGTTCCTGGTGCGCAGGCTGGTGGCCCGCCCCCTGGACGCGCTGCGCGTCTCCTCGCGGCAGGTGGCACGCGGCGACTTCGACCACGTCATCACGATCGACGGTCCCGCGGACCTCCAAGCGGTGGCCAAAGACGTGGAAGGCATGCGCCAGCGGATCGTAGAAGAACTGGAAGCCTCACGCCGCAGGCGGGACATCCTGACCCAGCAGGCGGCCGAGCTGGATGCCCAGGCCGTGGAGCTGCGGCGCTCCAACGCGGAGCTGGAGCAGTTCGCCTACGTCGCCTCCCACGACCTGCAGGAGCCGCTGCGCAAGGTCGCCTCCTTCTGCCAGCTCCTGGAGAAGCGGTACGGGGAAACGCTCGACGCCCGCGGCAAGCAGTACATCGACTTCGCGGTGGACGGCGCCAAGCGCATGCAGATCCTCATCAACGACCTGCTGACCTTCTCCCGTGTCGGGCGCCTCAACGACGCACAGGTCCCCGTCGATCTCGACCAGGCCCTCACCAAGGCCCTTGCCAACCTGGACACGTCCGTCCGGGACACCGACGCGCTCATCGAACGCCCCGGGCACCTGCCCGAGATCGTCGGCGACCCGACGCTCCTGACCATGCTCTGGCAGAATCTCGTCGGCAACGCCGTCAAGTTCCGCCATCCCGAACGCACCCCGCGGATCCGGATCACCTGCGAGGAGGACGAGAGTTCCGGTAGCTGGAACCTCTGCGTCACCGACAACGGCATCGGAATCCCCGAGGAGTTCGCCGAGAAGGTCTTCGTCATCTTCCAGCGGCTGCACGGCCGCGACGCCTACGGCGGCACCGGCATCGGCCTCGCGCTGTGCAAGAAGATCGTCGAGCATCACGGCGGCCACATCTGGATCGACAGCGGCCACACCGACGGAACCCGTATCTGCTTCACCCTGCCCTCCGGCGCCGAACTCACGGAGGACACCGAATCCCGTACCGAGGAAGAAGCCCTGACATGACCACCCCTTCTGCCGCGCCCGTCGACGTGCTCCTCGTGGAGGACGACCCGGGCGACGAGCTGATGACGCGCGAGGCGTTCGAGGACAACAAGATCCGCAACAACCTGCATGTGGTCCGCGACGGCGAGGAAGCCCTCGACTTCCTCTACCAGCGCGGTGAGCACACCGGAGTGCCGCGTCCCGATCTCATCCTGCTCGACCTCAACCTTCCCAAGTACGACGGTCGCCAGGTACTTGAGAAGATCAAGTCGGACCCGGACCTCCAGGACATCCCGGTGGTGGTGCTGACCACGTCGGCAGCGGAGGAGGACATCCTGCGCAGCTACAAACTGCATGCCAACGCCTACGTCACCAAGCCGGTCGACCTCGACCAGTTCATCGCCGCGGTACGCCAGATCGACGACTTCTTCGTCCAGGTGGTACGCCTGCCGCGCCGCCAGGGCTGAGCCCGGTATCTCCGCCTTCCGCGACCCCTCTTGGTGTGAACACACAATTTCGCCCGCCGGCGGATAGCAGCGGGCGGCCCATCGCGTCGTGATGGTTGCCAAGAAGGGGAGGGTCGATGGAGGCCTCAAATCACGACGAGTTCCGCGAGTTCGTGGCGATGCGCTCTACCGCGCTGCTGCGGCTCGCGGTGCTGCTGACCGGCGGGGACCGGCATGCGGCGGAGGATCTGCTGCAGATCGCGCTGATGAAGGCCTACGGACGCTGGGCGCGCATCGAGCAGCCCGAGGCGTACGTCCGCCAGATCATGTACCGCCAGCAGGTCAACCGCTGGCGGCTGCGCCGGCACCGCGCCGAGACGACGGTGCCCGTACTGCCCGAGTCCGGCAGCCAGGGCGCCGAGTCGGAATCCGAGCTGAGGATCGCGCTGTGGGCGGCGCTCGGCCGCCTCACGAAGCGGCAGCGTGCCGTGGTCGTGCTGCGCTACTTCGAGGATCTGCCGGAGGCCGAGGTAGCGGCGCTGCTGAGATGCCCGGTCGGCACGGTGCGCAGCACCGCGCACCGCTCGCTGGCCAAGCTCCGGGGCCTGGTGCCCGAGCTCGGGCCCGAGAGGCCCGCGTCACAGGTGCAGCCGCTCAGCTACTCGCCGAAGGAGATGCAGGGATGACGACGGAGCGTGTGGAGGAGAAGGTCCGCGAGACGCTGCACGCGGTCGCCCTGGACCGGGTACGGGCGCCGGGCGATCTGGCCGAGCAGGTGGTACGGCGGCGCGGCAGGCGCCGTGTCTCGCAGGCAGCGGGGGCTGCCGTGGCAGTTGCGGCGATCACCCTGGGGGCGGTGCTTGGATTCGGGGGCGGCGCGGGGGCCGGGCAGGACCGGCCGGTGCGCCCTGCTGCGTCGCCCGAGGGCTGGAAGGCGTGGCAGAAGGAGGCCCCTGGCGCCACCGAGCGGGGCTGTCTGGCGGACGGCTCCGCGCTGTACTGCGCCGGGTCCAAGTACGACGCCGCGAAGTTCGACGCCAACACCGGCGAACGGCTGTGGGCCGTCAAGGTCAACGGCGAGGGCGACGGGATCGACCACCCCTTCGCCGTACGGGACGGTGTGGTCTACGGCTATCGCAACCACACCGCGAAGAAGCAGCCGAACGGCGACTACATGGGCGGTACGGATCTGATGGCGGTGGACGCCGAATCCGGCGACGTGCTGTGGAAGAAGAAGATGCCGCAGGACGACCGCACCGACCAGGCCGTCATGCTCATCAACGGCGCGGTCTTCGCGAACACCCCGTCGCTGCGCACCATGTCGGCCCTCGACCCGCTCACCGGCGAGGAGAAGTGGCACTACACCTGGAAGAAGGGCATCGCGTGCGAACGCGCGGTGCTGAAC